>DATIOX010000248.1:0-2445 GCA_035472675.1 Candidatus Dormiibacterota bacterium | reverse complement strand
GCCTTCAACTGCCGAGTCACCGGCAGCATCGCCGTCGCTGGCGAAACGTCGTGCACACAAGAAAGCTGAAGCCACCGCCGCTGCTTCGCCGGCGACAACCGAGCCTGATGCCTCGGCTTCACCAGCGGAAAAGCGCGGCCGCAAAAAAGCGAAAACTGAGGTAGTAGAAAGTCCCGTTCCCTCGCCGTCGCCCGGCAAATTCTCGCTTGGTAATTTATTCAAACCGAAAACTTCAGCGTCAGCCGGTGCAGCCGCCGCAAGCCCGGCGCCCGCAACGCGCGCCACGACCGAGGCAGCGACGACCGCACCCGCACCGGGTGGCGGCCACTGTCTTGTGTGGGTCAACACGGAGTCGCATGTTTACCACAGGGAAGGCTCGCGTTTTTACGGCACGACAAAGAAGGGCAAATACATGACCGAACAGGACGCAATCAACGAGGGAGACAGAGCCGCCGCCAGGGCACAATAAATCGAACGCAAGTTGGAAATCGCACGCAAAGCGTTTGCGATAGCAAGGTACCGCGAGCTCCCCCTGTGACTTCTGTCGTCTGGATTGCTGTAGTGGCAGCTGTGTCAGCTGCAGAAAAAAATTTGCATTCAGCAGACTGCTGGAAACTTTCCCAACTGTTGCGGCTTCTGCTCGTCAAAATTGGCCGCGCTAATATCAGAGTAACGCTATCATGCCGTTAACGTTCGAATGGGATCCGCGAAAAGCTCGGTCGAACCTTGCCAAGCATGGCGTTGGCTTCGAAGAAGCGTCTACCGTTTTCGGCGATCCACTCTCGCTGACGATTCCCGACCCAGACCATTCGCGCACATAAGAACGTCATGTGACGATGGGTGCCGCTTTTACCGGGAAATTGCTCGTTGTCGTTCACACGGAGCGAGAAGATAATATCCGCATCATTAGCGCGCGACGTGCCAGCCGACGAGAACGCAGGAGTTATGAAAAAAGCATCGAATAAATCCGCAGATAAGCAGATGCGGAAAGAGTACGATTTCTCCCAAGGGGTACGCGGAAAATACGCGCGTCGCTATGCGCAAGGAACGAATGTTGTCGTATTGGAGCCAGACGTGGCGAAAGTATTCCCCAACTCGAAAGTCGTGAACGTTTCGCTGCGAAAAATCATTCGTGAGAAGGCGCGTGAGTTGGTGAAATAACCCGCGCCTTGAAGCTGTCTCTGGCTTCTACCCCGCTGACCTCGATAACCGATCACCTATCACTATTTCCCAGCGCCTTTGGCCCTTTGCCCGCCTGATCGGGGCAAATCTTCGTTTTATGCCGCTTTTTTCTTCGCCACCGCTTTCTTGGCGACGATGGCTTCTGGGAACCGCACGACGTGGGGGACAGGCTCAGCGTTTCCATTCTGACCGAAGGTCGACTCGAACGTCAGTTTTCCGTTAGCGATCTCGGTTAACGCGATATCGGCTTCACGCAGTCCCGGAGCATATTCCACAAGGGGACGATGACCGAGTGAAAGCTGTCGTACGCGGCGTGAGACCATGTTCACCAGGATTTGCTGATTAGTGATTACTTTGGAGGCGGCTTCAATGAGATCGGCATTCATAATTTGATTCTGACTTTCTACCCGGCACCAACGTCGCACCGACTATGGCACGCACCGGAGGCTGACTTTCCTCCTTAGTACTTCTTGACCTCCCACTATCGCCCAGATAGCGCGGACCACAACTGCTAATCTCGGACCCTGGCCGCTGGCATCCCCAGCTCGTCGCAGAGCTGTAGGGGCGGCTGTGTCAGCCGCGAAGAGTAATCCCGCGAAGGCGGATCAATTCTCAGCTCTCAACAAGCAACCACCGACCATCTGCTTCTTAATTCATAATTCTTACTTCTTCCTTTTGTGACCTTCTGCCATTTTCCGCGCTCTCATGCGGAAACCTGAAGATCAAGCGCGCGAGAAGATCGACAACTTGTTAACTAACTACGGCTGAATCGTACACAACCGCGACACGATCAATCTCACTCTTGCCATTTGATTTTATACATCAATATTGATGTTGCACCTGGATGGAGTTCACCGTAGAAGTTTTACGAAACAAACGATGGACGATGTCCGGTGCGCGATTTTCTCGATGAACTCAAAGCTAGCGATCCGAGTGATTTCGCCGCGGCCATGGCTGGATTGGCCAAGCTGCGCAATCGCCAATACCATCGCGAACCGCTCTCAAAGCCGCTGGGCGACGGCCTTTTCGAACTGCGTCACGTTGGCAAACTCAATACTCGGATCGTCTGGTTCTATATGAAAGGTCGCCGCATTGTCGCCGTGCATGGCATTCGCAACAAAGGAGAGATTATTCCCGCACGCGATCTCGACACTGCGCGACGCCGAATGCGGGACTGGAAAGAAAAGCATGAGTAGTCGAACGAACTTCGATCGATATCTGGAGGAACAACTCCGCGACCCGGAGTTCGCCAAGCGCTTCAAA
>DATIOX010000247.1:0-2534 GCA_035472675.1 Candidatus Dormiibacterota bacterium | reverse complement strand
CCAGTTCCGGTTGGAGAGGTCCTTTGCCGGCGATGAAAAATTCCGCTTTGGGATTGTCTCTCTTAAAAATCGCAAAAGCGCGCAAGCTCGTCGCAACGCCCTTTTTCGGAATCAACCGGCACGCCTGCACAACTCTCCATTTTCCGTTTCGCGGTAGTTGTCTATCCACGAATGGAAATTCATTGAGTGGGATACCAGTGCGATTGATTCGCAGTTTTTCCGGCGGGCAGCCCAAGTGGATCAATCGGTCGACCAGTGATTGGGAACGCGCAAAAACGAGCGGAACCGCATTGAAAAGACGGCGTAGCTTTGCCGGATAATCCTTGATGTCTTTTTTGTGCGCGACATCCGCGCCATGAAAAGATACCACGCACGGTTTGTCCCATTGTTCGATGAAAGGGAGAAGGTGCACGCCCGTATGTCCAAAGTAGATATGCATCAGGTCGGCGCCATGCCGTTCCAACAACGAATCAAGCGTTTGATACTCGCCTCGATACACAATGGGCGGTCGTCGCGCAACGAATTTCAGCCAGCCATGCACGAGCAGGTTTGTGCGCCGCTTCGGTATAACTTCTACAGCGGCAAACGGAAATCGTTCCGCATTCTGGACCTCTTTTGTGACAACGAAGGTATCGACGCCCCGCAGCGCTTTCACCTGCCGGTAAATATGCAACATCTCCGGCTTCAGAAAGCTGGAGCAATAGCTCGCTACAACCCGCCTACCCATAAAACAGCGGCCAGTCTCGCTAGAGATTCTCGGCTTGTCCACCGTTAATTGGGGAGGAGATATCCTGGTCGCCCGTCATAGCTTCTGCCAACGCCTTCTTTAAAATATCGATCCCCTCCCCATTCGCGGCCGAGATCGGAACGATGCTGGTCTTGGAAAATTTCTCTCGCAGCGTCTCGAGATTCTCGTTCGCGGCCGGCAAATCCATCTTGTTCGCGACGATTAACCACGGCCGCGATGAAAGCATCGGATCGTACAGATCAATTTCCTTCCGAAGATTCTGTAAATCTTCCACCGGACTGCGTCCTTCGCTTCCGGCCACGTCAATCACGAATATTAGAAGGGGGCAGCGTGTGATATGGCGCAAAAATTCGTGGCCCAGGCCAATTCCACGATGCGCCCCTTCGATCAAACCAGGAATGTCTGCGATCGTGGCATGGCGATAACCCGGCAGCTCCATCACGCCGACAACCGGATGCAAAGTGGTGAACGGATATGCCGCAACCTTCGGCCGCGCAGCTGAAAGTTTCCGCAACAATGTCGATTTACCTGCATTCGGGTAACCGACCAATCCGGCATCCGCGATCGTTCGCAGCTCCAGTAGAAAATATCCTTGCTCGCCCTCTTCGCCGTCGGTGTATTGCCGCGGCGCACGATTACGCGAGCTCTTGAAATGCACGTTGCCCTTTCCTCCTGCTCCTCCGCGACAAAGCACGAATTCCTCCCCGTCGCGGATGAGATCGACAAGTGGAATTGCCGATGGCGAATTGCCAACCGCCAATTGTTCGGGGTTCGTTGTCGGACGCTGAGCGTTGAGCATTAAGCGTTTGGCGTCCTCCGTTTGCCAAACGATTGTGCCCACAGGGACCTTTACGATCTTATTCGCGGCTGCGCGTCCGGCCATTTTCTTGCCTTTACCGTGGGTGCCGTTTTTCGCCTTGATGATCGGCTCATAAAAAAGATTAGCTAAATTATCCACATGCCGCTCGGCGCGTAGAACCACGTCGCCGCCACGCCCACCGTCACCACCATCCGGTCCGCCTTTGGGCACAAATTTTTCCCGGCGAAAACTGACGCTACCGCGCCCGCCGTTTCCGGCTTGGGCAAAAACTTTGATCCGATCCACAAACATGGCGCATTCAAGTTGCCATTAGCTGCAACCTGTGTCATCCCGCGCACAGCGAGGGACCTCGGCCATGATCGTGAGTCACACGATCTAGCTTGTGTAATCTAGAACCAGGCATGAGATCCTTGACTTTGTTCAGGGCGACACGGCGACGAAAACGCAGGTCACCGCGCCACCTTGCCTTTTGGGCAAAAAAATGTGCTGCCGCAACTAGCACTGCCATGATTTTTTTGCCTTCGCCACGAGCGTTGTTCAACGGAACAGCGTTTTGAGCGTCTAACTGCCATTAAATAACCGGACTATTCGTCTTCTTTCAAAAATTATGAAATCGCTCTTCCTTATCGTCGCGCTCTTGAGCGCGCTTAGTTTGCAGGCTCAGACCGAATCATCAACCCAGCCAGCTCAACGCGTCTCGCCAGTCAACCAGAATCCCCCGCCGCTGGACCCGAAGAACATGGATACATCGGTCAAGCCACAGGATGATTTTTATCTTTACGCCAATGGAGGCTGGTTAAAACACAATCCTGTCCCTCCGGAGTATTCGCGCTGGGGCAGTTTCAGTGAGTTGGAGGAAAAAAATAATGAGGCGCTCCGCAAGATTGCCGAGAAGGCTGCAAATACTCGCGCCGACCCAGCAACCGCTCCCGAAGTTCAAAAAGTAGGCGACTACTACGCGAGCGG
>DATIOX010000246.1:0-26774 GCA_035472675.1 Candidatus Dormiibacterota bacterium | reverse complement strand
TCCGGCAGCGGAATTGGCGTGCCCCATTCCATTCCGAAAGTTCCGAAGTTTGAAACGGTTGCGAGGCCGCCGGCTTGCATGTCTGGCGAGATGCGTCGCTGGCGTGCCAAGTCGATGAGTTCCTTGTATTTCGTCGCAAGGTCGGCAAGCGAAGTTTTTTCAGCAGCCCGGATCACCGGCACCATGATTCCATCTTCGGCTTCAACCGCAATTCCGACGTCGATTGAGTTTGATTGCACGACGCGATTGCCGATTAATTTCGCTGCCGCGCCGGGAGTTTCTGCAACCGCGAGCGCAAGCGCGCGCAACGCGTAGAGGCCTGGGCCAGGTTTGGGATCGCGCGACTGTCGATCCCGCAGCACGGGATCGAGATTTACCGACGAACCAATCGTTGAAAGCGGCCGCGTCCAACTTCGCCGCATCGCGTCAGCCACACCTGCGCGAATCGCAGAAGCTTCGTGCGCCGTTTGGCTCCCGATCTTATGCAGAAAATTTTCGAGGTCCTTGATTGTGACGCGGTTGCCCGCGCCGGTGCCCATGATTCCTGCAAGATCAGCAGTTGTTAGCTGCAGTTCGGCCATCCGCGCTCGAATACGCGGGGACATGAAGGTTGCGCCTTTCGGTGCAAGTGGTACAGGCAATCCGCCGGCGCGTGCACCGTCACCATCGCGCGCGGCGACTTTCTTCTCACGCGCGGGAGCGACCTCTTGATCAGCGCGCGCAGGAATCTCCTCGGCGACTTCGCGCTGCGGCGGAGGCGGTGCTTGTCTTGCGAATCTCGCGGCGTCTGCTTCGCTCGCTTCCACGTAGCCAAGGACTGCGCCGACCGGATAAGTCTCTTTCAATTGCACGGTAATTTGAGCAATCTTGCCTTTGCACGGCGTCGTCACGCCCATCACCGCTTTGTTGGTTTCGACGTCTAAAATTTCCTGATCATCCGCAACCTCGTCGCCGGGCTTTACCTTAATATCGACAATTGTGGCTTCGGCGATCGATTCGCCCAACTGAGGCATGATGATTGGGACTTGCGGCATAAATTTTTACTCCCGAAGCAGCGCGCGAGCTTTTCGGGCGATCTCTTTTGCGTTGGGTTTGTGGGCTGACCAAAGATTTGGATGATAAGGAATCGGTGTGTCTCTTGCGTTGAGACGCTGCGGCGCCGCATCCAATAAATGAAAACCTTCGGCCGCGACGCGCGCAATCACCTCGGCTGTTACGCCGCCCCATGGAAACGATTCTCCCACGCACAACAGGCGGCCTGTGCGCGCGACTGAAGCGAGAACCGTGTTAGTATCGAGCGGTTTAACCGAGCGAAGATCGATAACTTCAATTTCATAACCTTCGCCGGCCAATTGTTCCGCGACTGCGAGCGCTTCGTGCACCATGGCGCTGTAACTCACAATGGTCAGATCGCGTCCTTCCCGCGCGATGCGTGCCGTGCCGGTGGGCACGCCCTCTGTCGGTAGCTTGTCCGCCTTGAGATGATAATAGAGGTACTTGTGCTCGCAGTAGACAACCGGATCGTCGATGGTCACCGCTTCAATCAGCATGGTGTAGGCATCTTCTACCGTCGCAGGTGTCATGACGATGAGTCCCGGGTAATGAGCGTAAATTGATTCCATCGATTGACTGTGGAATGGCCCGCTGCCTTTTGTGCCGCCGGAAGGCAGACGAACGGTGATGGGGACCGGTACATTTGTCCGCCAGTAATGCGTGCCGGCGTTGTTCAGGATTTGGTTCAGGGCGATACTGGAGAAATCAGCGAACTGCATTTCGACAATCGGTCGCATGCCCTCAATCGCGGCCCCGATCGCGGCCCCAACCATCGCGTCTTCGCTGATTGGCGTGTTCAGTACGCGTCCGGGAAATTCTTTAGCGAGACCTTTTGTTGCTTTGAAAGCGCCGCCAAAAGTGCCGCCGACGTCCTGCCCATAGATAAACACGCGTTCGTCGTCACGAAGCAGCTTTGCCTGCGCCTCGCGGATCGCTTCGAGATACGTGATGCTCATTCCGGGCTGTCCAGAAGGTCGCGCATGGAGATTGCGCACCAATCTTCTTTGTCGCCGTCCGGCGGAGCCTCTTTTTGCGCAGTGGCAATTGCCTCATCCACCTTCGCCGCTGCTTCTTTGCGCCACTCAGTCAGTATTTTGGCATCGACCAGATTCAAATCAGCGATCGTTTGCTCGGCGACTTTTAAACAATCGCGCGCAAATGGTTCGCGCTTGATTTCCTCTGTCACGTAGCTGGCATCGTCGTGTTCACCATGCCCGGAAAGCCGCAGAGCGGAAGCGACGACCAACTGTGGCGGACGCCCTGCGCGTGCACGTTTAACTGCGCCGCCGATTACCTCGAGGCACGCGCCAAGGTCCGTTCCATCAAGACTGTAACCTTCAAAGCCATAACCGATCGCGCGATCGACAAGATCGTGGCACGCGAACTCACGGTCATTCGGCGTGGAATAAGCATAATGATTATTGGTCGCGACTATCACAAGCGGCACCTGTTCTACTGCCGCGATATTCATTCCCTCATGAAACGCACCGGTTTGCATCCCGCCTTCGCCGATGCACGCCAGCCCGATAAAGTCTTTCTCTCCCTTAAAGCGTTTCGCCATCAGCGCGCCGACAGTGACCGAAATCATCGCGCCGAGATGGCTAACCATGGCGAGCTGGTTGTCCCGTGGCCGGCCCCGATGGATGTTGCCGTCGCGTCCGCGCATTGGACCCTGGCGCGAGCCCAGATAAGTGCGTGTAACATCCAACAGCGGTTCGCCGAACGCGGATCGTCCCGCCTGGTCTCGAATCAATGGCGCGAAGATGTCGCCTTTTTGCAAGAACAAACCACACGCTGCGCTGACCGCCTCCTGGCCCCTGCCGATGTAGACGCCGCCAGTGATCAGGCCGCCCCGATACAGACTAACTAGTTTTTCCTCCAGCGTACGCGTCAACAGTATCCAACGAAACGCTTCGAGGAAGCGCTCATGCGGTAGCCCGGGCTTTTTGGTTTTCGATTGGCGCTGCGCCGTTTGAAGCATCCGACAATTTTACGCGAGATCGGCCACCCCGCGCGAAAAAATTTTACAGGCTCACGACTTGTTCCTCGGAGAGCCAGAAGCTGCCGATAACTCCCCAAGCTCGCCACAGCGAATCCGTCCAGTGGCGGAGTAGCAGCCTGCGCTCTCCCAGAGAGAAAATTACCGCGTTGCAAGCACGAGACGTTGTTGTCTCGGCTTCTGTTCTACGCTCGCAAACGTTTCGGTGGAGACTTGTTGTGGTGCGGTCAATTTCATCCCCACGAGCTTGCTCACGCCGCGTTCTTCCATCGTTACACCGTACAGCACGTCGGCCTTGGCGATGGTGCGTTTGTTGTGCGTGATGATGATGAATTGACTCTGTTCTATGAACCGATCCAGCACGCGGACAAAGCGGTTGATGTTGCCTTCGTCCATTGCCGCATCCACTTCGTCGAGAATGCAGAACGGACTCGGTCGCACCATGTAAATTGCGAACAGCAACGCCACAGCAACCATGGAACGCTCGCCTCCGCTTAGCAGGGAAACGCTTTGCAGCTGTTTGCCGGGAGGCTTGGCGCTGATTTCGATTCCGCAGCTGAGAGGATCGTTTTCATCGAGCAAGGACAGGTCTGCGCGTCCCCCGCCAAAGAGCTCTTCGAACATTTCGCGGAAGTTGATCCGTACCTGAGCAAAGGTCTCGCTGAACAACTTCTTCGTAGTCGAGTTGATCTGCGCAATCACATCGAGCAATTCGCGTCGCGAATTGGTCAGGTCATTATTTTGCGCTTCGAGAAATTTGTATCGCTCTTCCAGTTCGTCGTACTCATGAACAGCGTCCAGGTTAACTGGCCCCATGTTATCGAGTTGCGTTCGAAGGTCGCCAATAAGCTGTTCGACATCAGAAGGGGCGAGCTCCGGCGAGCCCGGCGTCGCAGGCGCTCCGCCCTCCACTTTGTCATTGCGTTTCAATTGCGCGCGCAGAGTTTTTTCAAACGCAGCCTCGTCCTGGCTAAATTCGCTCAAATTGATTTGATACCGGCGTGAAGCGCGTTCGGTGAGATTATCGATCCTCAACTGCAGCTCTGCCTGGCGCACTTGTTCTTTGGAACGCGAGTCGCGCAGATCATTCAACGAGTTTCTAATTGTGCGCAGATTCGACTCCGCTTCGTTCATTGTTGTCGAGCGTTCTCGGCGCTGTTCAATGAGCGCGGTTGACGCTCCCTCAAGATCGGCACGTTGCCCGGTTTGTTTTTCAATGGCGGATTCGGCCGCTCGCGATTCTTCCGCCTGCGTGGTCAGCCGCTTCTCGAAGTTGATGATCTCAGCCTGCCGCGTCGCAATTGCCTCCGCAAGTTCCGCGTCACGCGCGCTCATCGGCTGGCGCTGCGCGACAAGATGTTCGTGGCGCTGTCGCTCGGTGGCGACGGTAAGACGCAATTCGTTCAGTTGCTCTATTGCCTCGTTGTGGCGTTTCGAGATATCATCCTGCGCAGTCCGCAGTATCTCTTGCTCGCCTTGGTTCGCAGCCAGCGTCCCCTGTTCTCCAGCCAATTCGTCTTCCAGTTTTGCAATGCGTTCGTCTGCGGCTTGGATTTGTCGGGCAAGCGTAGTTTGCTCAGAGCGAACCTGGGTCTGCTTTTGTTCGCCCTCTTGCAGTTCTCGCGTAAGAAAAAGAATTCGGTTGTCGCAATCGGATTTTTCATGTTCCGCGTTTTCGTAATCTCGACGGGCTTCTTCCAATTCGCTGTCCGCTTTTTCCAGCGCCGCTCTGGCGTCGTTGCATTGTTTAAGCAGAGCGTCGTGTTGCTTTCGGATCTGGGAACACTCCCTGTCCAGGGCCGACATTCGCGCTTTGCGTTCGAGTAGAGAATCTGCCGATGTTTCCCGGCTCCCCCCAAACACAACTCCCTCGGTCGAAATCAATTCGCCACCCAGCGTGGCGGCTGCGATTTCGCTGTGCTTTTCCTTGGCAGTCAGGGCGTCATCGAGATTCTGAAAGATTGCAACATCGCGAAGCAATTGTGCAACGAGCGATGCGAGCGGCTCCGGCGCTTTCACCTTGTCAATCGCCCACCCGAGCGATTTTTCGGGAGTCCGTTTTACTCGGTTTTTTGTTGTGCCATTGCCGAGTTGTGGAATAACCAGCGCAGCCTGACCGAGTTTCTTCTCCTTCAGAGCCGCAATTATTTCGGACGCCAAGTGTGCATCTTTTAGCACAATAGCCTGCAAATTTCGGCCCAGCGCAGCTTCAATCGCCGGAATGAAATTCTGATCCACATCGAGATTTGCAACCAGAGCGCCGGCCAGCGCAGGCTTGATTCGTTCCGCGACGGCGGGATGCAGGCCCTTGAGCACGGCTTGCGAACCTTCCCCAAGACCCTCGCCCTCTTCGTTAAGCTGACCCAGAATTTCAAGACGCGATTCTTTTTCCGCCTGCCCGCGCTCAATGGCGACGAGCTCTTTCACCATGCTGGCGACAAGTTGTTCATGGTGTCGGAGGGTCCCCTCGCTACTTTGAACAGTGGCTCGACAACGATCGAGTTTGTTCTGGAGGTTCTCGGCCGTCGCGCGCGCAGCGGTGGTCTCGTCCTGGATTCGGGTGCGGGCGGTTTCTATGTTGGAAATCGCGGTATCTAAACCGCGCCGATTTTCCTCTGTCGTTTCACGGCGAATTTTAAGTCCGGAAATCTCCTCCTCCAGGTCGGCGATTCGGCTCTCGATTTCCGACGTCGCTTTTTGCAGCGTCGCGAGTTTCGATTCATGCTCGCTTCTCTCGGTACGAAGGTCCGAGAGTCGTCCGGTAAGTTGATTTAGCTCCGTTTCCTTGGTCTGCAGAGCCTCGCTCGTCTTTTTAATCAGCGCGTTCGCTTCTTGAATTTCTTTGCTTTGCCGCGCGCGTTTAGTTTCGGAAGCAGCAATATCGTTTCGGGAACGTTCAATCAGTTCGTTCAATTCCTCAGCCCGCTGCCGATTGAATTGGATTCGATTTCGATGCGCATTAATTTCGCTCTCCAGACGCTGCAGTTCACTGCGGCTGCCCGCAATTTGGCCGTCGATTTCTTCCAGCCCGCGGCGCTGCTCGGCCAGGTCGTTTTCGCCCGCATCGATTTTGGCGCGAGATGAATCTTCCGATTCACCGAGGCGCGCAATCTCGGCCCGGCAATGGGCGAGATCCGCATCGAGCACCTCAAGTTGCTTGCGCGAATAATGCGTATCAAGGACGCGAAGATCGTCGTGCAATGCCTGGTAACGCCGTGCTTTGCCCGCCTGGCGCTGCAACGAACCGATTTGACGTTTTACTTCCTTAATGATGTCGCCAATGCGCAGGAGATTTGCTTCGGTCGCTTCCAGCTTGCGCAGCGCCTCGCGTTTTTGCGTCTTGTATTTTGTGACTCCGGCTGCTTCCTCAAACACTGCGCGTCGATCTTCGGGGCGCGAACTCAGGATCATGTCGATCTTGCCCTGTTCCATCATTGAGTATGCGGCGCGCGCGATACCGGTGTCGGCGAATAGACCCTGAATATCGCGAAGTCGGCACAAGGTTTTGTTCAGCAGGTACTCGGAGTTGCCATCGCGATAGACCCGACGCGTTACGCGAACGTCGTGCCAGTCGATGCCGAGTTCTTCAGCGCAATCGGTGAAGGTCAGAGAGACCTCGGCGAAGCCGACGGGCTTGCGCGTCTCGCTGCCATTGAAAATCACATCCGCCATCTCATCGCCGCGCAAAGATTTTGCAGATTGCTCGCCAAGTACCCAGCGAACGGCATCGAGCACGTTCGACTTTCCGCAACCGTTCGGGCCAACAATAGCAGTGATGCCTTCGTGAAAATTAAGAAGCGTTTTGTCGGCGAAGGATTTGAAGCCGAGCAGCTCGAGCGATTCTAAATGCATGGTAGGCCAAACCTCGGGCCTGAGGAGGTCAATACAGCAGGCGTGTAAGGGTGACAAGCGAAAAACACACAATTTGAAGGGCTTTTGATCCCGGCCGGCCACAGGATGTTGGGGGTTGCGAGTTCCGGGTCCACGGCCACATAAGGTCGAACTCATGCAGGCGTTTGCGCTTCGCGCCTATCCATTGGGATAAGGGGAGAGAATCAAGCTGAGGGATTGGGACAAATAACAGCGTCTCGGGGTCGACCCTCACCCTCTCCTTCGCCAGGGAGAGGTGTCCGTCCGCACACGCCACGTTACAATTACCCGCCATCGAAAAACGCCCTCTTGGGTCGCGAAGCTTAGCTCGCACTCTTGCCTTGGACAACTGAATCCCACAGGATGCCCCAATGGCCGATGAAGCGACACTGTCGATCGAACAAGCGGAGCGTGTCGATCATCAGTTGGTTCGCGGAATTGGGATTCCGGCGCTCACTGCAAATATTGTTAGCTCGACCATCGGTGCGGGAATTTTTGTGATCCCAGCGACAGTCGCGAGAGGTTTGGGACCCGCCGCGCCCCTCGCATTTGTTTGTTGTGCGATCGCGATGGTGCTGTTCGTCACTTGTTTCGCGATCGCCGGTAGCCGCGTGTCGTTGACCGGCGGTCTTTACGCATATGTCGAAGTCGCGTTTGGCCGTTACGTCGGCTTTCTCGCCGGCATGCTTTATTTTCTAACCGCACTCGGCGCGGTTGCTGGCGTCGTGAACGTGCTCGCGAATTCGGTTGTGCTCGTCGTTCCATTCCTCGGCAATCCCGTGATGCGTATTATTGTCATGCTCGCCGTTTACGGTTCCCTTGTACTCATCAACATCCGCGGCGTGCGTGAAGGTGCGGGTGCGGTCACCGTGATCACAGTGGCGAAGCTTCTGCCCCTGCTGCTGTTCATTTGCGTGGGAATATTTTTCATTCACCCGCCGAATCTTGCCTGGAGTGGTTGGCCCTGCAGCAAGTCGTTAGGGGATGCCGTTATCCTTTTGATCTTCGCTTTCGTCGGAATCGAGGTGGCATTGATTCCGAGCGGCGAAGTCAAGAATCCGGCGCGGACTGTTCCGCGCGCTGCCTATCTCGCGCTTGTCATTACGACGGTCATTTACATCCTGATCCAAATCGTAGGACAGGGAACACTCGGCGCCGATCTTGCGAACCATCCTGACGCGCCCCTCGCAGAGTCCGCGGCGACTTTTCTCGGCAACTTAGGCCGCACGATTCTTTTGGCTGGAGCTACCATCTCGGCATTTGGATTTGTGACGAGCGACATCCTGAGTTCGCCGCGAATGATCTTTGCTTTCGGCCGGGATGGCGCGTTACCGCAGTTTTTCGCGCACGTTCATCCGCGCTATCGATCGCCGGACGTGGCGATCATCACTTACGCGACGCTTGCCTTTTTGCTGTCAATCAGCGGCACTTTTGAAAAGTTGGCGGTGCTTTCGAACGTCGCGGTGTTATTGATGTATCTGCTTTGCTGCGCTGCCTGCTGGGTATTGGTGCAACGCGACGTGCGAGCCGATGGTGCTAAACCCTTCAATTTTCCCGGAATGACCATCGTGCCTGCGCTGGCGATCGTCGCGATTCTTTGGATTCTCGTCCATGCGACGGCCCGCGAATTTGTCGTTACAGGGATCGTGCTGACCGTTGCGTCAGTCGTTTATCTCGTCCGCGGCCAGGTTCGACGGAAAGCGTAGGCAAACTGCGAAAACCGATTAGCTTCTGGCCATGCGTGAAAATTACCTCGAAGATTTTTATTCTTTCCTGCGGTTCCCAAGCATTTCGACTGACGACCAGTATGCTGACAGGGTGGCCGAATGCGCGCACTGGCTCGTGAAAAGACTCACCAACATTGGTCTGGAGACACAGCTTGTTCCTACGCGCGGGCATCCCATCGTCTGGGCGCGCAACAAACATCAGCCCGGACGTCGCACGGTTTTGATCTATGGGCATTACGATGTGCAACCGCCCGATCCTCTGGAGCTCTGGGATTCGCCGCCGTTCGAGCCCGTTCTAAAAAACGGTTACGTCTTTGCGCGCGGCGCTACGGATAACAAAGGCCAAATCCTTTCACACATTCTCGGCATCCAGGAAACGCTCGAACAAAATGGCGACCTGCCAGTGAATTTGCATCTTGTGATTGAAGGTGAAGAAGAAATCGGAAGCGCGAACCTTGGCAGTTTTTTGGAGGAAAATCGCGATGCCCTGAAATGCGATGTCGCAGTGGTCTCAGATACCGGAATGATCGAGCGCGGCGTACCAACGTTGAGCTATGGCTTGCGCGGGGTAACCGCTCTCGAAATCAAAGTGACCGGACCGAAGATGGATTTGCATTCCGGCGTTTTTGGAGGGGCGGTTGCCAACCCAATCACCGCGTTAGCGCAATTGCTCGCCACACTTCATGATCGCGAAGGCCGCGTGGCAATCGCGGGCTTCTATGATCGTGTTAAACCGTTGGAGAATTGGGAGCGCGAAGCGTGGCGCAAACTTCCAGTCGATGGCGACAAACTGATCCTCAAGGAAACAGGCGTCCCCGAACTTTTCGGCGAAGCCGGTTACAATTCGCTCGAGCGCATCTGGGCTAGATCAACAGCCGAGATCAATGGAATCGGCGGAGGATATCAGGGGCAGGGGACAAAGACGGTCATCGCCAGTCATGCGATGGCGAAACTGACTTTCCGTCTGGTTCCGGACCAGGAAGGCGATGAAATTCTCAAGCTGGCAAGAGCGCATTTAGAAAAGAATCTGCCCAAAGGCGTTACCATGGATATTACCGACGGGCATAGCGGCCCATGGTATCTTACCGACCCGCACTCGTCGCTCGGCGAGGCTGCGCAACGCGCGTTGCGTAAAGCATTCGATCACGATCCCGCGCTCATCCGCGAAGGCGGCAGCATCCCCATCGTCTCACAGTTCCGTGGCATCCTGGGCATCGAAACGCTGCTCATGGGACTCGCGTTGGCTGATTGCCGCGCACATTCGCCTAATGAAAATTTTCCTCTTGAAAATTTTGAAGGTGGTATTCGCCTTAACAAAGCAATCCTTCAGGAGCTCGCTCGCTGATTGTTTCCCGCTACCAAAATAATCCTGCGGATACTTCTACTCGCCGCGATCTGTGTTGGTGCGATCGTTACGCCGGGCGCGACTGAAGAGTCGTTAGGCACAAAGATCAAGAAGATTTTAGAACCAACGCCCACGCCATCTCCGCATCGAAAACATAGGACGCGCTCAGCGAGGAAGGCGACACCCGGCCCATCGCCTACAACTTCGCCAAGACACAAGAAGGTATCACCGACTCCGTCTCCGAGTCCGACACCGAAGTCCAAATCAAAGCGCAAACGAGCGTCTCCGACGCCGACAGCCACTCCCAAAGAGAGCCCCGTCCCAAGTCCCGCTGAAACCCCAAGTCCCTCGGGTTCGCCACGTCCCGCTGCGGAAAAACGAGGCGCGCCTAACGTGACTCTTTCGCCCGATGAGATTTCAGGCTACGACAGCTATCCATCGAAAGTTCGCCAAATTCTCGATGCCGGCCTCGAGCTAACAAAGCAGAATCTCGGTTATACATACGGCTCGGCCGATCCAGCAAACGGCGGAATGGATTGCTCCGGGTTCATTTATTGTCTTCTGAACGAAAACGGGTTCAAAGATGTGCCGCGCGATTCGAGCCAGCAATACGTCTGGGTGCGCAAAGCGGGAAACTTCAATGCGGTCTTGAGCCGACACGAGGATACGTTCGAGCTCGACGCGCTCAAGCCGGGCGATCTGCTCTTTTGGAGTGGAACCTACAACATCGATCGCGACCCGCCGGTCACCCACACCATGATTTATCTGGGCCGCGAAAAACGGACCAAAAAGCTGGTCATGATTGGCTCAAGCGACGGTCGTACTTACGATGGCAAACAACGTTGGGGCGTCAGTGTTTTCGATTTCAAACTGCCGCCACCACCCAGCAGCGGCGACGCCAAAATCAGTCCGGTCTTTGTCGGCTACGGTCGAATTCCCGGTCTCGTTGAAGAATAGACTTTATTGCGCCTCCTGGGTTTGGGCGGGACTTGGAGTTGTCTTGGCCTCCGGCGCCGCAGGGCGAAGGTGAACGCTATGCATTCGGCGTTCGTATCCGACGAAAACCACCGTGATCAAAACAAACATCACGATGAGAACGACGCGCTGTTCGCTTTTGGAGAGTTCAACAATTCGAAACAACCATTTCATTTTTTGCCGTAACGACCTGGATCTGTTATTCCGGCTTCGCGAAAGCCTTTCAGTCGCAGGAGACAGGAATCGCATTCGCCGCAGGCGAGACCTTCCGGCGATGGATCATAACAACTGTGAGTGAGCGAAAGATTGACGCCGAGCTGGACTGCTTTGCGAATGATTTCAGCTTTAGAAAATTTGATCAGCGGCGTGTGAAGTTGAAAGCGTCTGCCTTCGACACCGGCTTTTGTCGCAAGATTGGCGAGGGTCTGGAACGCTTCGATGAATTCCGGACGGCAATCGGGGTAGCCGCTGTAATCGATTGCATTTACACCGAGAAAAATGTCGGCGGCTTGAATCACTTCCGCCCAGGCAAGCGCGTAAGCCAGAAAAATAGTGTTACGCGCAGGGACGTACGTGACCGGAATGCCGTGTTCGATTTCTGTTTCCGACCGCTGCTTTGGCACATCTATCTGGTCAGTAAGCGCCGAGCCGCCAAAGACACGCAAGTCGATCTTTGCGATTCGATGTTCCTTTGCGCCTAACGAGTCGGCGACGCGGCGAGCAGCCTGCGTTTCGATCTGGTGACGCTGGCCGTAATCGAACGACAGCGCATATGCGTCGTACCCTTCGGCAATCGCGGCGGCCAGGGTCGTGGTCGAATCGATTCCACCGCTCAACAGAACGACTGCGGGTTTCATTTACTGTGGTGTTCGGCAACCAAGGTCCCGTGAAAGCGAGGAGCTATTCCTTGGCGCGTCAAAGCCAGGCCGGCTCGGAACCGGTCGCGCTCTACCATTTCATCGGCCGTCCCGGGCAACCTCGCGTTTATCCGGATATTCCGTGCGGACGGTCAGCGCGATCCCGCCGCGCGCGGAGAATTGCGCGGTCACGATCGCTTCGCGCGGAGCGCATGCTTTCACAAAATCGTCCAGAATGTGGTTCGTGACCGCTTCGTTAAACGCGCGCTCGTTCCGATACGAAGCGAGGTAAAACTTGAGCGACTTACTTTCCACGCAAAGGCGTTCCGGAACGTAATCGATGTCTATCCTGGCAAAATCCGGTTGGCCGGTGATCGGACAAACCGAAGTGAAATCGTCCGTTTCGAAATGAATCCAGTAATTGCGGCGGGGCGCGGGATTCGGGAAAGTCTCAAGCCGCGCCTCGGCAGGGGAAGCTGGAATTTTCGCTTCGCTTCGTCCGAGAATTGTCAAACGACCTGTGCGTTTTGCTTTTGCCACAGCAATATCAAAGTTCGCCCGAAGGCGGTTGAGGTCAATCGCCCCTACCTGGTTGAAATGCGCGCAGATCGCTGGCCGCGCCCGGATATTTATCGGCCAATGCATCGACATCGCCAATTTCCACGTCGGCTGGCTCCACGCCTGGCCATTCGGTGCTTGCGGCCAGAAACCAGCGGCGTCCTCCGATTATCCGCGCCGTATGAAAAGTATTGCCTGGAATAAGAAGCTGCACGTATTGACCACTGCGCAGATCGGGACCGACAATAGCACGCCCGCTCGTGCCATCGGCGCGCAACATCAAAACTTCAATCGGATCGCTAAGGTAATAGTGATAAAGCTGATCGTTGCGGATCCGGTGCAACCGCACGTGTGCGTCGGGGGTTACCATAAAGTAGAGAGCGGACCCAACTGGACGGCCTTCTGCGAATGGTGGCGGCAACCCACCAGCGGCGATCCACTTTTTGCTTATGAAAGTCACGCGCACGAATCCGCACGTCGCGTGGGGTTCAAGCTTGAGGAGCGCGCGAATCTCTCCGGCGGTCATTTCGTTT
This sequence comes from Candidatus Dormiibacterota bacterium, assembly GCA_035472675.1. Classification (GTDB taxonomy): domain Bacteria; phylum Verrucomicrobiota; class Verrucomicrobiia; order Chthoniobacterales; family UBA10450; genus Udaeobacter. The sequence continues at coordinate 13,857 of DATIOX010000246.1, read as the reverse complement.
ATCATTGGTTTCGCTTGAACATCGAACCCGCTTTCGCAACGCTGCGGTGTGGCAGGCGTCGAACACCGAAAGTTTTCGCGAGCAGGCGCCCAATGTCCAATATTCACTCATCTCCATGGAGAATCCGAATCCAGAAGCAAAAAATCGCACAGGCGTAATCGATGTGATCGCGGAAGACCCAAAGACGGGTGAGGTCGTTCTCGTGATGAATGAGGCTAACGAGTGGGATAGCCCTGACGAAGAATTGCTCGCGTTGCAGGAACGCTTTAACGCTTACGTTTCATTCCTGCTCGACGGCGAATTGGCAGAGGTGCATCCGGAATTGGTTGGCAAGCCTGCGCGGATCGCGTTGCGTTGCGCACAAATGCCCGATGCGCGCGCGCTCGAGTTTCTTGGACTGATTCACGATCAGCTCGCGTTCCAGGACATAAAGTTGGAAGTGATCGTAACAAACGATCCGCCTTCGCCGAAGGCTACAACGTGAAGGGGCGAAATCCCGAATACTACAACTCGATCGCGTAGCGCTTCATCTTGTTATAGAGCGTGGGGCGCTGGATGCCGAGGAGTTCCGCTGCTTTTTTTTTGTTGCCGTGGCATTCTGCAAGCGCCTGAATGATCGCGGTTCGTTCGACGTCGTCAAGAGTCTGCACGCCGGCCCGCGGTAACCCGGCGATCTCTGCTTGTTGCAGAGCGGGAGGCAACTGTATTTCGGTTGGCAGCTCTTTCACGCCGATCACACCTTGTCGCGCCAGTACCACGGCATATTCGATCGCGTTTTGCAGTTCGCGAACGTTTCCTGGCCACGAGTAGTCCAGCAATTTTTGAAACGCTTCTGGCGAAATGTCTGGCTCGGGTTTGCCGAGCTGCTGAGCAAACTGTTTCACGAACGCGGCCATCAGCAGTGGGATATCCTGTTTCCGTTTTCGAAGCGGCGGCACTTCAATTTGAAACGTGTTTAGCCGGTAGTACAAATCGGAACGCAGCCGGTTCTCCGAGAGCGCTTGAGCGATTGGCCGGTTGCTCGACGCGATCGCCCGGAAATCCGCTTTCATTGTTTGTGTGCTTCCAAGGGGCCGATACTCGCGCTCTTGCAACACGCGCAAAAAGCGCGTCTGCAGCTCCGCCGGCATATCGGATATTTCGTCGAGAAAAAGCGTGCCGCTATCGGCCGCCGCGATCATTCCCGGGAAATCCTGCATCGCGCCGGTGAACGCACCTTTCACGTAGCCGAAGAGCTCTCCCTCAATCATCGTTTGGGGAAACGCCGCACAATTGAGCTTTACCATTGGTTTTCCTGCGCGCTGGCTCCGCGCGTGAATAGCATTGGCGATTACCTCCTTGCCCACGCCGCTCTCACCGACGATGAGAGCGTTGGCGTCTGATGGCGCCATTGCATTGATCAATTCGTCGATTTCCTGCATCGGCTTGCTCTTGAAAATGAGAGTGGGCCGCGCCTCCGCCATCTCCAGACGCCGCTCAAGTTGCTCAGTCTTTTCTCGAAGTTCTTCGGCTTCTCGCAAGAGGAACTGTTTTTCCAATGCTTTCTCCACGAGGCTGAGCAGCTCCTCAGCCGCGTACGGCTTGCTGATAAAATGATAAGCGCCTCGTTTAATTGACTCGATGGCATTGTGCAACGAGTCGTGCGCCGTCAAAATAATAACCTGTATCTGGGGAACTTCGGTTTTAATTCGATCGAGCGTCTCTAATCCATCCGCGTCGGGCAATTGAAGATCGAGCAAAATAAGCGTGGGAGATTTGGACCTGATTAACTTGAGTCCTTGGGAGGCCGTGGGTGCCGTGTCCACGTGATAACCATGCCGCTTTAGCAACGCCTCGAGCGTCATGAGCACGGGGCGCTCGTCGTCGATGATCAGGACGCGATGGTTCCCAGTTCTCATGTCAGCCGATCTGCGCTGCCCGTATTACACGCGGCCAGGCAATTGGATGTCGGCCGGCCTGGCTCACTCGGACTATGGGCTGGCAGCCCGCCCGCCGACTCGAGCTAGCAGCCTGACATCCCTCTCTCGCCTTCCAAGGGGAGGGTGAGTCGGGTAATGAGCGTGGAATGTTCGGGATCATGTTGGGCATACAGTTCGCCGCCGTGGGTCTCTACGATAGCGCGGACTCGATTCAGACCAAGACCGTAATGGGCCTGGCTGATTTTCCGAAGCGGCTCACGGCCCCAACTGTCGGTGGGCAAGTCAAATCGGGCTTTCGGCTCCTCGAGCGTAAAGAGGAATTGGTTGTTATCGATCTTGGCGGTCGCAACAAGCACGCCCTTGCCACGATTGTGCCGAAAAGCATTGGCAAAAAGTTCGATAAACGTTTCCTGCAAAAGCTGAGGATCAACACTTAGCATCGCGTCGCCGAGCTGAACGTTCCAATTGATTTCCGCGGTTTCTGCGGAGAAGTCGCGGTTGATTTTCTCACGCAGATCTTCCACGAAATCCGCAGCCGGGTACGAAATCAGGTTGGGCTTGACCACACTGACTGCTTTGGAAAGCGATTGCAAAGTCGAGGTCATTCCAGAGATCATTACACGCAAGCGTTTAATTTCGCTCTTGAGTTCGTCATCTCGTTCCAGCTCGCTGATATAAGCGGACTGCAGCTCGATCGCATTTAGATGATTGCGCAGATCGTGACTGAGTTGGCGAATGAAATGAACGACGTCGCTCCAGGCAACGTTTGAAACATCAGGTCGATCTTCGAAAGACGGCTCCGCCATATTCTGGCTTAGTCTGCACCATTCTACTCGGTGTACGAAAATTGATCGTCGGTCGGTTCGTCGCCCTGCGAAACTCGGATATGCGTATCGTTGCTCGCCAAATGTCGCAGCACGTGAAACACGTCTTCTGGGTCGGCGTCGATGGAACGCGCAATTTCCTCGGCCGTTTTTCCGGACCCATCGGTTAGTTTCACGCGTACTTGTTTTTGAAGTTCCAGCAATCTTGTCGCCGCCTTTTTGCCCGCTTCGACGCCCGGCTGATCGTAGGCATTGATGTTAACCAGCGACCCGTAAAATCCTACCGCGCGCTCATAAAGCGCGATCAATGCACCGATATTAAATGCGTTGGCTTCAGGAATGCTCATGGTGATTGATTCGCGTCCGCTCTCGTAAAGCGCGCTTCGGGTGCCTCGCAGAAATCCGTGAAGATAGTCCCCACTTGTAACTCCGTCTTCGATTTCGATCGCCGGGCTGCACCGATCCTTGTCCACCTCAACGAAGGTCACGAAGAAATTCAAAACACCGTCACGCAACTGTTGCACATAAGCGTGCTGGTCGGTCGATCCCTTGTTGCCGTAAACAGCAATGCCCTGATGCACGATCTTGCCGTCGAGATCCTTTTCTTTTCCGAGCGATTCCATTACCAGTTGTTGCAGATATTTCGCAAACAATGCCAGGCGATCCTTGTAGGGAAGGATCACCATATCTTTTTCGCCTTTGCCATTGCCGGCGTAATACCACATGAGCGCCAGAAGCATCGCGGCATTTTGCGTCACATCCTGTGTACGAGTGCGCTCATCCATTGCCGATGCGCCCGCGAGAAGATCGTCAATGTCAAAACCCTGAAGGGCCATCGGCAAAAGTCCGACAGCGCTCATCACCGAAGTTCGGCCACCAATCCAATCGTGCATTGGGAATCGGGCGAGCCAGCCGTTCTTCTCGGCGTACTTATCCAGATCGCTACCCGTGCCGGTTACAGCGACCGCGTGCTTGTTAAATTGCAGTCCCTTTTCTTTGAATTTTACTTCGGCCTCAAGCATTCCGTTTCGTGTTTCCTTTGTCCCGCCAGATTTTGAAACCACCACGACAAGTGTCTGCGCCAGTGCATCCCTCATCTTCTCGAAGATGCGATCGAACCCGTCCGGATCTGTGTTATCGAAAAAAAAGATGTCCATCGGATCAATCCGTGATCCGAGCGCGTCTGAGACGAATTGCGGCCCGAGCGCCGAACCGCCGATGCCAATGAGCAACACGTGTTTAAAGGGTTTTCCATTTTCCGCCGTGATTTTTTTGCCGTGAATATCCGGCGCGAATGTCTTGATCTGCTTGATCGTCTCTTCGATCTCGGTGCGAATTTCCGGAGTGGGCGCCAAGGCGGTATTCCGGAGCCAATAATGTCCAACCATTCGATTCTCCGTGGGATTAGCAATCGCCCCGGCCTCCAGCGCTCGCATGGCTGCAAACGCCTTGTCGATCTTCGGCTGCATTTTTTCGAAGAAATCATCCGGGAATTTCATCCGACTGATGTCGAGAGAGAAACCGAGGTCGCGGTAATACAAAAAATACCGCTGAAAACGCTGCCAGAGTGAAGAGGACGACATTGTGTTAAGAATTCGAAAAGTACCAAATATTAAACGAGAGTTGAGTATCGATCCTCGAGTCTGTAAATCCTAATAAAACCAGATGGGGCATGCGCCCGTCATGATTAGCGTCAGTGGTTGCTTTCCAAACGGGGTTTCGCAACCGTAGTTTGTGTCCTGCGTGAAATTCAATTGCAGCGTTAAAGCGCGGAAATAACTTCCCGGAATGATGGAACGTTCCAACGGCAGGCAAGGCATGCCACATTTGTTTTCGGGATTGATCGCCATCGGCTTTACGGCGGCCGTTTTGCTTGGTGTCGGAATGGTAGCAGCTCATCTCGAACACACGACCATTCTTTCAACTGCTCCCGAGCAGTTTCCGCTTAAAAAACAGGGCCTCGCGTTTCAACGTGCAGCTGCGCGTGCTCCGTGCGTCTTGCCGCTTTATGGCAGTTCAGAATTGGTAGTACCTCCGGTTCCGGAGAGGGCGAGCATTTTTTTTCGCAGCGCGCCAACAGGTTTCCAAGTTTCGCCCGTTGGCGCTGGAGGCGCGAGCTTGCTAGGCATGTTGCAAAAAATTGGTGCACTCGGTTCCGACTTGCGGGAGAAAAAGCTTGCTATCTCGCTTTCGCCCGGGTGGTTTTTTAGGGAGAGCTGGGAGGGCTACAAAGGAAGTTTTTCGATGATGGCAGCGAGCGAAATGGCATTCGGAACCGCACTCGACTTCGAGCTAAAGCGGGACATCGCTTCACGCATGCTGAAGTACCCGACCACACTTGAAAGCAGCCCATTTCTCGAATTTGTCTTAAAGCGTCTTGCTTCTGGCCGCTGGCTCGATCGCGTCGTTTTCTGCGCGCTCTGGCCGCTCGGAAAAGTACAAACTGCCATACTGGAGTTGCAGGATCATCTTGCGGCGTTCCATTACATTCGCCACAAGATCAAGCCCGTCCGGGAGTGCCATTCAGAATCGCCCGATTGGCCGAAACTTATTGCAAGCGTAAGCGGAACCAAGACCGCCGATGGAGAGAAAGTGACAAAAGCTTCGAGTCGGCCCCAAGAAATAAGCTCTGGTCGTCGGGACGCGGAATTTCGGAACAGCTTGGATGTGTCCCTGGGCTGGACCGATTTGGAATTGCTCTTGCGCACGCTGGCAAGCGTTCATGCTCACCCACTGTTGCTCAGTATGCCAATGGCAGGCGACTTTTACGACCTTACGGGCGTGTCGCGTTCGGCTCGCGAAAATTATTACGTAAGGCTTCGCACCCTCGCGCAACGATACCATTTTGCGGTGGTTGATTTTGAGGAGCATGACGAAGACCCGGCTTTTCTTTACCTTCACCAGAGTCACCTCGCTGCGAAAGGTTGGATCTATTACAACCGCGCCCTTGATGATTTCTTTCATGGGCGTGTTCCTCGCGGTTGATCAAAGCCATGCCTTAATTGGCTGTCGTGGGTGCTCCGTGCCTTCTTGATGTAGGGCAATATCCTACACGATCTTCATACTTGAGCTCACATGCGGGCCTTTGCTCGCAGGCATAATCTGGAGTCACCATGGGCTCCGCCCGAACCGCGACACCACATTTGTTTTCAGCCGTTATTGGCGTCGGCGTCGCTGCGACGATTTTGTTCGCTGGCCAAATCGTTGCCATCCATGTTGAACAACGCGCCATTGGGTGGACCACGCCGCAATTATTTCAGCTCAAAAATCAAGGGATGGTCTTTCAACGGATGGCTGCGCGGTCTCCGAGTGTCTTGCCGCTGTACGGTAGCTCGGAGCTGGTGATCGGCGTCCCGGACAGGGCGAACAAGTTTTTTCTGAAGGCGCCGACAGGCTTTCAAGTTTCACCAGTCGGCACAGTTGGCGCGACGTCGTTAATCATTTTGCAAAAGATCGGAGCTCTCGGATCGGACCTGCATGGTAGAAAGGTCGCGGTGTCGCTTTCGCCTGTCTGGTTCCTGATGCCGGCTACCAGAGCGGATTGGTACGAAGGGAATTTTTCGCTTCTGGCAGCGAGCGAAATGACGTTCGGAAACGCGCTCGACTTCGGATTCAAACGAGATGTTGCGTCACGCATGCTGCAATTTCCAGGAACGCTTGAAAGGAGTCCTTTGCTCGAGTTTGCGCTTAGGCGACTCTCGTCAGGCACTTCATGTGACCGGCTCATGTTCTGCGCGATTTGGCCGTTTGGAAAGCTTTACACGGTCGGCTTGGAGTTGCAGGACCACTTCGCGGCCATCAGTCACATCCTGGATGGGCCGAACACCGCTCGGGCGCGGCGTCACCAAAGCAGCATCATCCCGGCGAACACTCAAAATCTGAGCGAACGTCACGTCGCACAAGCCAAACTGGGAGGAACGTCTCCGAAAGCTCGATCAGTAGCGCCTGGTGGTTTCGACGCGCTGTTTCTCAGCCGGATGAATGCGGCACCTGAATGGGCCGACTTGGAGTTGCTATTGCGCGCCCTGGCTAAGGTTCACGCCCGCCCACTGCTTCTCAGCATGCCGATGGATGGACGCTTTTATGATCAGCAGGGATATTCTCGGCTGGCGCGCGAGAATTATTACGAAAAAATGCGCGCCCTCGCACAGCGATACAATTTTACGCTCATCGAGTTTGAAGACCACGACGAGGATCCGGCGTTTCTTGACGCTCAGCACACGCATCTAACGCAGGAAGGCTGGCTGTTTTACAATCGTGCTCTTGATGATTTTTTTCATGGACGCGTCCCAGGGAGTTAATTGGTCGTCGATCGTCTATCGCTCGATCCGCACAATCGCAATGCTGCACGCTATTTATTCGTAATGAATGCCGGTTTTCACGAAAAAGTGTTGCAACTTGTGGCGTCGGTTGCCGAAACCGATGAGGTCCTCGCCAACCTCGAGCTACCTCTTTACGAATGCCAGCTGTTGGATTCTATCAAGACGGTGGAGTTGATGATAAGAATCGAGGAGGAATTCGGTCTCAAGATTTCCCCGGCGGAATTCGAGCGCGAAAATTGGGGGACACCACGCGAGATTATCGCTGACCTTGAGAACAGGATGCGGGTACACGTGTGAGCTGGATCAGGGCACATCCAGCGCTCTGGCGGGCGCTGCTGATTCTGTATTACCTCGCTATTATTGCGGGTTTAATTGCGATCTACGGTCGAGGCAACTTTTCCACGCCGCCGTTTGTCTATCAGGGTTTTTGAGTGAATCTCATCGAGCAAATCGATCATTGGGCTCTTGCGGCTCCGAATGCGATCGCACACATCAGCGGAGATAAGAGGCTGACTTATGGCGAGCTCCGTCGCCGTTCGGACGCCCTCGCGGCCCATCTAAGAAACCGCTTCGGCAATGATCGCTCTCCCATTGCGGTGCTCGGGCATCGGGAGCCTGAGATGCTCATCGCGTTTCTCGGAGCGGTAAAATCCCGCAGGCCCTATGTTCCGCTGGACACAATATTGCCTCAACAACGCATTGACAAAATTCTGGCAATCTCGCGCCCTGCGTTGCTTCTTACGCCGGAAGATGTCACAAAACTTTCCAGCTCTGCCCCGTTTGTTCCTGCCACGCGCGTGCAACGCGACGACCCATTTTACATTTTGTTTACCAGCGGCAGCACTGGCGAGCCGAAAGGCGTTATCATTACACTTGGGTGTCTGGAGCACTTCGTCGCGTGGATGCTTGGGGAACAGAAGTTCGTCCTTCTCGGCGAGACCTTCCTGAACACGGCGCCCTTTTCATTCGATCTCTCGGTGATGGATCTGTATTGCAGCCTCACCACCGGAAGCACCCTGTTCAGCATAAGCCGCGATTTGGTTGCGAATCCGAAAATGCTTTATCGCGCGCTTGGAAATTCCGGCGCTACGACGTGGGTCTCCACGCCATCGTTCGCACAAATGTGCCTGGTTGAAGAGAAATTTGCGGAAGGAATGCTTCCACGCATCCGGCGTTTTCTTTTTTGCGGTGAAACACTCCCCGCGCAAGCTGCGGATCGTTTGCTGGAGCGATTTCCGCGGGCCCAAGTATGGAACATGTACGGCCCGACGGAGGCAACCGTGGCCACTACTTCCGTACGGATAGACCGTTCAATTTTGGAAAAGTATTCGGCGTTACCAGTGGGACGCGCGATGCCTGGGACCGACGTTTTCGTTGCGAATAGAGCCGGCGAAATCTTGCCAGCAAACGAACAAGGCGAAATTGTCATCGCGGGGCCAAATGTTAGCCTCGGCTATCTTGGACGTCCCGACCTTACGGCAGCTGTCTTCTTTGATCATTGCGGTCGGCGCGCTTATCGAACTGGCGACCAGGGCCGGTTTCATGATGCCTTCCTTTTTTTCGAGGGCCGCATGGACTCGCAGCTCAAGCTCAGCGGTTTCCGCATCGAACCTGGCGATGTCGAAGCAAACCTTCTGGCCTTGCCCTCTGTAAGAGACGCAGTAGTAACACCGGTGATTAAGGACGGCGCGGCCCAATCGCTCGCCGCTTTTGTAGTGCTCAGAAGCCAAACTGAGAGGTCGCATTTCGAACTAACACAATCGCTGCGACGGCAGCTAGCGGAGCGGCTGCCAGTGTACATGTTGCCGCGCAAATTCGTTTTTCGCGATGCTTTTCCGCTAACGGCGAACGGCAAAGTCGATCGAGCCCGGCTGGCCCAGTCGCTGTGATTCCGTACGCCGATTTTACGTATTTTGGACTGCTGCTTTACGTGGCAGTTCCGACGCTCATTCTGGGGCTGTTTGGCAAAGCCGGCTGGCGCTGGGCGACCCTCATCACCGCCGGGATGCTCCTCGTGCAGTATCACGGGTTATTAAACATCCGGCCACACTTCCCAGTCCGCGAGATCTGGATCGTCATTGGTTTCGCCGTCTGGCAATGGGCAACAGTGTGGGTATTCGCAAAAAGCGGGGCACGAGGTGGCTGGCCGTTCTATCTTGCGGTCGCAGCAAGTCTGCTTCCGCTTGCCGCGTCCAAATTTTTTCCGGTCGTGTCGCCGCGGAGCGAGTTTGGTTTTCTTGGGATTTCCTACATCACGTTTCGGGCATTGGATGTCGTAATTTGCTTGCGCGATAAAGTCATCGCCCTCCCCGGAACGCTCGATTTCCTGATGTTCCTTTTTTTCTTCCCAACGATTTCAGCCGGTCCAATCGACCGTTACCAACGCTTCGCGGGCGAGTGGAGAAAGACTCGAACCCGCGCTGAATTCCTTATCGATCTCGATGGCGCGGTGCATCGCATTTTTCGGGGGTTCTTTTACAAATTCATTCTCGCCGCGCTCATTAAACAATACTGGCTGGAGCGAGCCGCCAGCAGTGGGAGTTTCACGGCGTTGGTCAGCTACATGTATGCGTACAGCTTCTATTTGTTTTTCGATTTTGCAGGCTACAGCGCTTTTGCCATTGCCCTGAGTTATCTTTTCGGCGTCCATACTCCTGAAAACTTCGACCGACCGTTTCTCGCCAGGAACATCCGCGATTTCTGGAATCGCTGGCACATCACTCTTTCATTTTGGTTTCGCGATCATGTTTACATGCGCTTTCTCTATGCGGCTATGCGCGGCAAATGGTTTGCGCACAAGGAAGTCGCCCCAATCGCAGGCTATTTTCTAGCCTTCGGACTAATGGGCCTGTGGCACGGGCCCGAGCTTCACTACATCGCTTACGGATTTTATCAGGCGGTGTTGCTCTCCGCGTTCCACATTTTTTCCCGCTGGAACAAGGTGCACCGCTATTGGCGCGACGGTCTGGCTTCGCGGGTCGTGGCTATCTTCATCACGTTCCAGTTTGTTTGCGTCGGCTTGCTGATTTTTTCAGGGCGCATTGGGGCTGCCCCGCTGCCGCATTTTGCCAGCAAGATCGAGCACGCGGACTGCGCAGTTATTTCTGGCTGGATTTGGGATAAAAACGACATGGACGCTGAGGTCAATATTGAACTTTGGGATCGTGACCAGTATGTCGTGTCGTTCCCGGCGAATCAGTTCCGGCTGGATCTCGTGGATGCCGGCTACGGAAACGGCCGGCATGCCTTTAAAATTCCGACTCCGCCGCAACTTAGGGGCCAAGGCCCACACACAATCCATCTTCGTGTTGCCGGCACAAAGCAGGAGCTAACCGATTCACCCAGAGTAATTCGCTGCCAGTAACGCGACCAGCATGGGACGTCCTTGGAGGGTTAACGATGAGAAGGCGAATAACGAACCCCTTTAACGCTTCAACGATTCAACAAGGCGAAGCCATTCGTCATTTGACCGGCATACTGCCTTTCTTAGCGGACGCGTCGTCTTGCGGTGCGACCTCGTATTCTGGCTTGGGCATACCCATGAGCCAGTGATCGAACCATCCAACGATATGTTGGAGGCGCTCCACGCGATGCCATGGCTGACCGGAACGCGAGAGCTCGTGCGATTCATTAGGGAAACGCACCATGACGGTCGGAATCTTGCGAAATTTTAGCGCACGAAACATTTGTTCTCCGCCAGCGCCGGGCGGCGTCCGGTAATCCGCTTCGCCAAGGATAAACATCATCGGCGTCGTCACATTCTTGATGTTGTTGATCGGCGAACGCGCTCGATACTCCTGCGGGTCTTCAAATGGCGGTACTTTGAACCACGTGGGCTGGAAGAGTGTGAAGTCCCCCGAATACCACCAATCTTCCCAGCTGGCGATATCGCGCTGCGCGACGGCTGCGGCAAAACGGTTTGTTTGGCCCACCACCCAGTTGGTCAGCAATCCGCCGCCACTACCCCCAGTCACGCCGAGTTTCTTATCATCGATGTAGCCGCCCTTGATCGCGTCATCCACGCCGGCCATCAGGTCTTTGTAGTCGTCCCCTGGGTAATGATACTGAATAATGTTTCCAAATTCCTGGCCGTAAGTGGTACTGCCGCGTGGATTCGGATATAGTACCACATAACCCTTGGCCGCCATCCACTGGAATTCGTGATCGAAAATATGGCCGTACGCGACATGCGGTCCGCCATGAATGTTCAGGATAAGCGGATACTTCTTGTGTGGATCGAAGTTCGGCGGCTTTTGCACCCAAGCTTCGATGTGCTTGCCGTCGAAGCTGTCGTACCAAATCTCTTCAGGCTCCGTCAGGTTTAGCTTGGAAAACAGTTCGTCATTGACATGCGTCAACTGTTTAGGCGTCGCATCACTGGTCGTGCGATCCAGGACAAAAAGATCGTTGATGCGCGTTGGTGTCGAAACCACGTAAATCAACTTCGAGGCGTCAGGCAACGCGTGAAAACTCATCACCCCCTGGTTTCCAGAAGTTAGATCGTGCACTCCAGCCGTGCCGAGATCGGTGTCCTGGGCTACAGGCAGATCGAACAGCGCGAGATTTGCTTTCCCCTCCTTCGTGTAAACGGCGATGAGGCCTTTGCCATCTGGCGTCCAGATCGGCTTGTTTTGTCCATCTGCCCGCGGCGGCGCGCTGTCCCCAATCACGAACCCGGGCACATCGAAGTCAAAGTTCGCGGTCAAATTGCGCGGCTTTGCGTTTGGCAAAAGATCGAGGACCCAGAGATCGGGCTGCGTGTATGAGGTGATCGGGCGTGTGGTTGATGCGGTAAACGCGACCTGTTTCCCATCGGGGCTGAGCGACAGCGCGCCTCCGCCGGGGCCAAAACCCCCGATCTGCAAATCAATCGTTGTGATTTTTACAGGTTCGCCGCCGGCTGCCGCCACCGAATAAAGATCAGTCTTTGCCAGCTCGTAGTAAGGTTCGTCATTCCGGTCCGATGTGAAATAAATCTGCGAACCGTCCTTGGACCAGGTCGCGCTATCTTCATCGAATCGGCCCGTAGTGAGTTGGCGTGGTTTTACTTTTTCGTCGGCACTGCGTGGCGCGCTCACGAGCCAGATGTGTGTGGGATGCTTAGGGTCGATGTAGCCTTCATTGTCCTGCCGATAAACGGCGTGTGTGATCACGCGAACATCGCTCTCGTGTTCAGGTGCGCCCTCGGGAGCATTCCCACTGCCGGTTTTTTTTGATTCTTCTTCGTGCTTTTTCTTTTCCTGCTTGGCCAGGTCTTCCGCGTTCGTGTCGCTCGTGAACGCGATTGTTTTTCCATCCGGTGCCCAGCTCGGAGTCGCCGCCCCTTTCGGTAGATCGGTAAAGACAAATGAATCGCCGCCTGCCATTGGGAGGATCGCCAGTTGTGGCGGCTCGGGCTTGCCATTCTTCTCAGTCGCGCGCAGAAAGAGCAAAAATTTTCCATCCGGCGACCACCGAGGTGCGGAATCGTGATCGCCTTTTGTTAGTTGATGAGGCTCTTCGCCGCCTGCGATCGGCACACTCCAGATGGACGTATTGTAACCTTCCTTCTTCTCGTTAACCGTCACGCGCACAAACGCTACGTGCGATCCGTCGGGCGAAACTTGTGGGTCTCCAATCCAAACGAAATCGAACAGATCTTTTTCGGTGATGTTGCGCTTCTCGCCAAACGCGGTGCCGATTGCTGCTACAAACGTTAAAAGCAGACAAACGACGAATGACGAATGACGAAGCCCGAAGGAATGACGAATGATCAAATGACGAAACATTGTCGATTTGGAGTTACGCGCTTTGGGCTTCGTCATTCTTTCGTCATTTCGCTCGCGTTCGAGCGCGTCACATATGCTCGATGACATTGTCACCGAATTGCGAACACTTGATTTCCGTCGCTCCCTCCATCAGGCGCGCAAAATCGTAAGTAACACGTTTGCTCGCAATCGCGCCTTTTAAGCCTTTCAGAATCAGCTCGGCCGCTTCTGTCCAGCCCATGTAACGAAACATCATTTCGCCTGAAAGAATCACCGAGCCGGGATTGACTTTGTCCTGGTTGGTATATTTCGGCGCAGTGCCATGGGTTGCCTCGAATACCGCGTGGCCGGTAATGTAATTGATGTTTCCTCCGGGTGCGATTCCAATTCCGCCCACCTCCGCGGCCAGCGCGTCGCTCATGTAATCGCCATTCAGATTAAGCGTGGCGATCACATCATAATCCTCTGGCCGCAAGAGAAATTGCTGAAGCGCGTTGTCGGCGATGGCGTCCTTGATCACAATGCCCGCGCCCGGTTTGCCCATCGGAATCTCGCACCACGGACCGCCATCGATCTCCTTTGCGCCGAAATATTGCTTTGCGACCTCATAGCCCCAGTCGCGGAACGCCCCCTCGGTGAATTTCATGATGTTGCCCTTGTGGACCAGCGTCACGCTCTTGCGGCGGTTCGCTATCGCATACGAGATCGCGCTATGCACCAGGCGGACGGTGCCGGATCGACTGACCGGTTTGATTCCAATTCCTACACAAACGTCGTCCTTTTCCGGTGCACCAACTTTTTTCCAAAACTCCGCCGCTTTCTGTTTTGTCCCGAACCGAATTTTCTCATACTGCTGCGGAAAGTCCTTTTTTAGAAAATCAAGGACCTTTTGCGCATCCGGCGTGCCGGCGGCGAATTCGATGCCTGCGTAGATGTCTTCCGTGTTTTCGCGGAAGATGACCATATTAACTTTTTCCGGATGCTTAAGGGGCGAGGGAACGCCTTGGAAGTACTGCACCGGGCGCAGGCACACGAAAAGATCGAG
>DATIOX010000245.1:0-8367 GCA_035472675.1 Candidatus Dormiibacterota bacterium | reverse complement strand
TGGAGTAAGCGATGAGGTGCCGGTCTGAACGATTTTTACTTCGTCATCTACGATTTTTCTCGCTGGCGCTGCAGCAGCCTTGAATTCTGGGGTAGCCGGTGTCCAATCGGGTAACACGACCGGTCCCGGCGCTTCGAGTTGTTTCTTCAGCGCGGCCTGTAGTTTCTCCTTATCACGTTTTTCCTCCTGCTCCTGTCGTGCTTCTTCTTCCTTCGCCTGGGACAACATTTCCGCGACCTTCTTTTTTGTGTCCGGCGCTCCCGGGTTCTGCAGTTTCTTGGCTTCCTTTTGCATTTCCTGCGCCTCCTTTAACATCTCCTTCAAATCAGGATCGTTCAGCGGGTTGTCCTGGGCGCAAAGAAGCGGGGCGAAAAGCAGGCAGCTGATAACGAGAAAAGAAAACAGGCGAGTGTCTGGGTGCATCACATCAGAATACCAAGCCCGCTAGGCTCCTTACAATTCAAATGAACTGACTCATGTCGTAGAAGGTTGCCAGTGCAAAACCTCCTCGAGCAGATGACAAAGGCTTCTTTTTCGCCCGAGCTGTTTCCGTGCATCGTTTTATTGTACGGGTTTACCAGCTATCTCCGAAAAATCGAGTAACGACTTCATATTGACGATATCGGATAATACGATATCGTAATAAATATGAAGACCTACTTTAATGTATGGGCGTGGGGCCTTGCGCTGGTTCAAGCGGCATTGGCTGGAGAAGCCGGGCCAGCGCTTGAACAGCGGACACAATCTTTCACAATCATATTGAACGGCTCGGTCTCGGATGTAACGCCGCTTTTTGGACCCGTACGCGAGGCAGAATGGGCGCCAGATTGGTCGCCGCGTTTCATTCATCCGGCACATGGCGTACAGCGCGAGGGCGTCGTATTCACTACGAGCCCCGGCCACGGCAGGGATCGACTCTGGCTGCTCACCACATATGACGCTAGGAATGGCCGCGTGGAGTACGTGGTTGTAACCCCGGCGTTCACGGCTAACGAGATCAAGATCCGTGTCGTTCCCGACGGCGAACGTCACTGCAAAGCAACCATAACCTATCGGCGTTCTGCATTGGCGCCGGAGGGGAATGAGGAGGTCGGCAAACTGGACGCGCATTGGGCGGAGGAACAGCGGATTCATTGGGCAACGGCCATCAACGAAGCGCTGGCGAAGGGCGGCATCCATGACTGATGTGGAATTGACGCGCGCGCTTGAGCGAGGCGAGATCCCCAACGAGAATTTCCATCATATTTCGCATTTGCACGTAGCGTGGGTCTATCTCGTCGAATCCACATCAGTGCAGCAGGCTGCCAATAAGATGCGCGATACGCTACGCCGATTTGCCGCAGGGGCTGGTAAACCGGAAAAATATCACGAGACCATCACACTGTTTTGGGTGCATCTTCTGTCACGCAAACACGCCTCCAGCGGTGGAAAACGCCTGGAAGAGATCGTGCGTGCAAATCCGCAATTACTGGAAAAGAATTGCCCGCTAGCTTACTACTCAGCTGAACGGCTTTTCAGTGACGAGGCGCGGACTTCATGGGTGGAACCGGATCTGAAGCCGCTTTCAATCGATGCCACTGCGACTTGTTCATCCAGTCCACCGTGCGACGCACCGAATCGGTCTTTATCTTGACGACCTGAGGGAACGCGGGTTGACGCAGGGGGAAGGCCATATTTTAGCGCTGCTTGCTCATTCCCGCCGGGCGAACGTAGCCGATCTCCACCGCGGCCTCGCGCACAAGAGATCGACTCTAACCAGCATTCTCGATCGACTGGCAGCGCGCGGATTGATCACGCGCGCAGTCGGCCAAACAGATCGCCGCACGTTCGTCGTGAGACCAACAGCAAAAGGGCGAAAGCTGGCGCAGCGTGTCCAGCGTCATTTATCCGCACTGGAGCGAGCCGTTGCCCGCCGCGTTAGTGCCACCGATATAAAGCGTTTCATTAGGGTCGTCACAGTTTTGGAAGAGGAAGCACATCAGCGCGTTGGCTCCAGACGAACTCGACCGATTCGCAAGCGTAAGAAAGCGGCCCTGTGACACTCGACGGGTTGCATCGATTTCATTGCCGCTGAGAGTGGGCTAGCAAAATTGCGAGCGCCAGGATTCCGATCAAGACGAGAGCGACGAGAGCCGTGTAAAGAATTCGGTCTTGCAGGCGAGCACGGCGCGCTGCTTGCGCGTACGGGATGCGGGTGAATGTGACCATCGTATAGAGCGGCAGATACACCCCAGGCAGTGCGGCTTCGAGCAGGTGGTCGAGTTTCTTTTTCGCGCGAAATGCCCGGGACGCGGTTTTGTCGCGCATCTCAATGAAATTGTCGATGGCGAGATCGGCCAGCGCGTCGGCATTTTCTTTTCGGCGCTCGAAATATTCGGCAAACGCGCGCTCGCGGTTGTCGGCAAATTTAGCCAGGCATTCGTCGAGCACGATGCAATCTTCGAATGCGGCGTTCATTCCCTGCCCATAAAATGGAACGACCGCGTGGGCC
The DNA here is from genome assembly GCA_035472675.1 of Candidatus Dormiibacterota bacterium. Classification (GTDB taxonomy): domain Bacteria; phylum Verrucomicrobiota; class Verrucomicrobiia; order Chthoniobacterales; family UBA10450; genus Udaeobacter. The sequence continues at coordinate 5,876 of DATIOX010000245.1, read as the reverse complement.
GCATCGCCGAGCAGGCAGACCTTATCATGGTAGTACCACGGCGCGCACCGAATCGTCACAAGCGAGCCAGTTGGGTTGTTCTTGAAATCTTCGAGCAGCGTTGGCATGAGCGAAATGGCGTCCGGAAATTCTTCATCGAAGAAGCGCCGGACATCGTCATCCGTCCTTGTTGTGGTAAAGCTGCGCGGTCCGTCGAATTCCCAAAAAAGTGTACAGGTGAACGATCCGTCCGGGTTTGGAAGCGCAATCATCATGAAGCTTTTGCGCGGCCAAATGTGGAGGGCGTTTTTCTCGATTAGCCATGACCCGTCCGGCGCAGGCGGAATCGTCAGCTCTTTATATCCGTGCGCGAGATAGCTCTCGTTATATTGGAAACTGTCGATGTTTCGCTGCATGGAAGCGCGGACCGCGGAGAATGCGCCATCCACCCCGATTACTGCGTCACCACGCACAGTCAATTTGCCGGTCTCGGTTTCCAAACGACAGGCCACTTCGGTCAGATCGACGTCGGTACATTTGCGATTGAAATGAACGCGCACGTTTGGGTAACGCTGCGCCGCTTCGATTACCGTGGTGTTAAGCGAGGCGCGTCCGATTGAGTTGATGCATTTCTTGGGATCGACATCATAGGGCGCAAAATGCAATGCGCCGGACTTATCATGAATCATTCGGCCACGCATCGGGATCGCGTGCCGTAACGCTTCTTCAGCGATCCCGATTTGTTCGAGTGCATGAATCCCGCGCGTCGAAATTGCAAGATTAATTGAACGGCCACCAACAATGTTGCCTTCGCGCGGATCGGCCCGGCGCTCGTACAGTTCGACATCGTACCCGCGGCGGCCCAGGTATGCTGCCAGTAATCCGCCGGCGAGGCCGCTTCCGATGAGAACAAATTTGGCGGGCATCAAGAAATTCTTAACCGCGGATGACGCGGATATCACGGATATTCAAAGAAGCAGACCTTTAGCTTTTCGGTCAATTCAGGGCATTAATTTCTCATCTGCGGGTACGTGAAATCTGTACGAGTTGGCGTTCTGTTTATCTGCTCTTTTCCGAAATCACGCCGAGGTCCTTTACCCGAACGTCGGATTGCACTGTCTGATGGATCTTTCGTGGGAGCTATTCGGCAATCCTTGGCAGCGCGCTGGGTGGGCTGGATTGCTGATGGAGGTCGTCTTTTGACGGTGACTATCGCGGTCCTACTCGCGATCTGTAAGGATCCTTTTGGAAGTCTCTCGATTCCACCTCAACTCGCGTCTGATCGAATGGGAGCAGAGGAGCTCAAAGCAACACCGTGCCGGGCCAAGCGTGCCCAATAACGATAAATTTCCCTTGTTTGGCAACGTGCGGGTTTGAGCGACAGCGGCGAATTGCTGCGGGTTGTCTGACGCGAAGGTTATTGCGTCGCCGGCTGCCTTGAATCGCTGTTGCTAGCCCGCTCCCCGCGGGGCGAGCTGGCTTCGTTGACTTTGTTGTTCGCGGCTCTTTTTGACTTCTCCTTGCCCGTTTCGTAATCCTGCAACCAGGCGCTCCATTGCATGTTTTCTTTCCACGCAGTGATCCCGGAATGGCCGTAATGCTGTTCCACTTCGTATTCGTCATCTTTTATGACAGGGCACCAGAATAATCTGCCGGCCCTGCGCCAGCCGTCGAGGATGATACCGTCCTTGAAAGGCTGGTTACGCGCAGTCACCACAAGGCAATTGTTTTCGCTCGAGGTGTGATCGTAGGCCACACCCCAGTGAAGCACCAGCGTCCTGGGTTTGAGTTCTTTCAAACGCGCTCCGATATCGGCCGCCCAATGACCGCACCAGCCGCGCTTCCGTGCACCGACGTTAACCAGGAAAGCTTGAAACTCCGGGTTTAGAACGACGTGATAATCGCGTGCGAGACTCCGCGCCGTGGTGTGAGCGATCACCGATATTCGCTCAGCCTCGGCAGGATCGACATCACGCGCGAGCGCCGACAACGCTTTGCTCAAATCCTTAATCGATCTCTCGTCTCTCGCCCAGGCCGAATGGATCAGAACGGGGAATACAGCAACCCAAATAACGCAGCGTATCATGTTCGACATTTTCATTCGTTGGTCAGGCTTTTCGCACTTCTCGAGTGCAATTGCAACGATAACCGCATGCTTGGTAGAGGGTCAGCTGAAACAGATTCATTTTCGGCGGATGCCAAGAATGCTGACGAAAAAACTGGAGAAGACTGTTTGAAAGCCAAGGGCGACGAGCGTTGCACCGGGTACGACCAATCGCATCGTGCGAGCGTAATCCAGATGGCCAAAGCCGGTCAGCCACCATTGCCAGACTGCGGCCAGCAACAAACAGCCCCCAGCGCTGCATCTCATGCGCGCGAATGCCGCTCGTGTTTCAGCAGGGTTGATGATAGGTATGCCGTTTTCGTGACATGCACATCCGTCAGCTCGTTTACTGTGCGGTACTGATCGGAATTTTCGGCGCCTTTGCGAAAACTGTGCCGCCCAGGTGGCGCGGTTTATGGCAAAAATGTGTGCGCGAGCTTTCCGCTCTTGCCCGTCACAAGACTTTGAGTTGGGTCGGATTGGGCGTGTTCGTGCTCGTGGTGCGAGCGGCACTTCTTCCAATCTGGCCGATCCCCAAACCATCCATCTACGATGAGTTTAGCTACCTTCTGCAGGCCGACACTTTTTCGCACGGCCGCCTAACGAATCCAGCGCATCCGCTTTGGCACTTCTTCGAAAGCACTTATATCCTTCAACAACCTACTTACGCCTCTCGGTTCCCACCTGCGCAGGGGCTTGCACTGGCAGTAGGACAGCTCCTCTTCGGGGATCCATGGTTCGGCGTGTGGTTGAGTGCGGGTATGCTGGCCGCAGCACTTTGCTGGGCACTGCAAGGGTGGCTCCCCCCGGGCTGGGCGTTGTTGGGCGCATTCATCGGCCTCGATCTTTATCTTTTCAGCTACTGGATGAACAGCTACTGGGGAGGGGCAGTTACAGCAATTGGTGGTGCGCTGGTAACTGGCGCATGGGTTCGCATCGTTCGCGCAAAGCAGTGGCGTTACGCCTGGATTTTTGGAATCGGGGCAGTAATTGTGATTTTAGCGCGGCCGTTTGAGGGATTGCTGCTTGTTGTTCCAGCACTCATCGCGCTGGGTATGGCAGACCGCACGGCGCGCGTCTGGCTGCCGATCATCATTATCGGCGTTTTGGGCGCTTCCTGGCTCGCATATGATAATCACCGCGTCACCGGTCATGCATTGCGTCTCCCATACCGGGAGTATTACGAGCAATACGAAGTTGTCCCTCCGTTTTCGATTTTGCCGACGTCCACCACTCCGCGAACGTTTCCGCATTTCAATCTAGAGTCGAGGAATCGCGAAACATACGAGCGCGCGCGTAGCTGGCATCTTTTTATTGACCGCCCATTGGATTGGGTCATTCTGCTGCGTTACTACTGCGGCAACCTCATCTGGTTGCTGCCGGTTGTCGTGTTTATGCCGGCGCTGTGGCATTCAAGGAGGACGCGGTTCGCCGTAATCCTGACGGCAGTCATCGGTGTAGCATCGCTGATTGAAGTGTGGTGGTATCCGCACTACGGAGCGCCGTTTCTAGCGGCGATGTTAATACTCGTGGCGCAGTCGATGCGTTATCTCAGGCAATGGAAGTATCACGGGCGCCGAGTTGGCCGTTTCCTGGTGAATGCAATGCCGGTTGCCGTATTTTTAGTGACGATCACCTCAGAAGCAGAGGCGATTGCGACGCATCGGACCACAGATCAGATTCAAGCGAAGAACGCGCAAAATGCACAAAGGGAAAGCATTGAACAAGGGTTGCTGAAAAAGCAGCCGGGCCAGCACGTAATCTTGGTCAGTTATGCGGGGCTGCCCAGTCCGCATGAAGAGTGGATCTATAATCCAGCGAACATCGACACCGCTCCGGTCATTTGGGCACAGGATCTTGGCCAGATGGAGAACGAAAAGCTTCGCCATTATTATGTGGGACGATCCTTCTGGCGCTTCAAGCCTGCTGAGTCAATGACTCTCAGCCCGTATTAGAAGGGTCCTCAGCGGGACTCACCAAACGCGAAGAAAGCTCGCATCAAGTCCACTGAGGGTACAGTGTCGCCTATCTCTATATGAAAGGCCAATCTCGCCAGCTATTCGTTCCACTCGTTTGCATTTTCGCAATCGTACAATCGCTGACCGCGCAAGAAGTAAACGCTGACAAGCCGAAGCAGTTCATTTATGTGTTGCGCCTCGTTCCGCGGTTATATGCGGATTCAGCTTGGACAAAAGAAGACGATGCCGTGCTCAAGCGTCATTTTGCTCGGTTTCAGGAGGCCACCAAGTCAGGTCAATTGATCCTTGCGGGGCGAACATCGGAACCGGGCGATAAGACGTTTGGTGTTGCGATTTTTGAGGCGCCCGATGAAGACGCAGCGAGGAAATTCATGCAAGAAGATCCGGCAGTCGTGGGCGGATTGATGACCGCCGAGCTACATCCGTTCGCAGTCGCCCTTCAACGTAAGAATCCGTAGAGAGGCGGTTGTACGACGTTGTACGATAATCGCCTGAGCTATTATTGATGCTGAGCCAGGGTCCTGGCAAAACGCCAGACTTCGTGAAAGGTATTGTAGAGCGGAGTGGGGGCGACGCGGATTACGTTGGGTTCGCGAAAATCGCATTTCACATCGGCGGTTTCGAGCTCCTTCAGTAATTCTTTTGGATGCTCGTGTGCCATAATCGATAATTGGCAACCGCGCGCGTCGGGCTCGCGCGGTGTGATGACGGTAAATTTTTTCAAGCCATCTTCCGTTAACAAGAATTCGAGATAGCCGGTAAGCCTGATGGACTTTGCCCGCAGGGCTTCCATTCCGCCCGCGTCATCGAAGATCGTAAGCGAGGCGCGCAACGGTGCCATCGCGAAAATCGGCGGATTGCTGATCTGCCAGCCATCGGCCGACGGAATCGGGACAAATTCAGGTTCGAGATGTAATCGGAACCGCGTGTTCGGATCGTTGCCGAACCACCCGGCGAGCCGCGGCAATTTCGTGTTAGTCGCGTGACGCTCGTGCACGAATGCTCCTGCGACTGCGCCGGGACCGGCGTTGAGATATTTGTATGAACACCAGACAGCAAACTCGACGTTCCAATCATGGAGTGAGAGCGGCACGTTCCCAATGGCGTGGGCAAGATCGAACCCAGCGACGACGCCACGTTTCCGTGCCGCAGCCGCGATTTTTTCGACATCGAACAATTGACCCGTGAAAAAGTTCACACCGGCGAGGATCACCACTGCGAGTTGATCGGCGTGCTTCTCGATCAGATCGACAATATCTTCCGTTTGGATTGTGAACTCGCCTTTACGCGGCCGTGCGAGAATAAGCGCGTCTCTTGGGGCGAGCCCATGATGCGCGATTTGCGTTTTGATCGCATAGGTGTCGGAGGGAAACGCAGGTTCTTCCATCAAGATTTTGAAACGCGATTTGGTCGGCCGATAAAACGTCGCCATCATCAGATGAAGATTCACCGTGAGGCTGTTCATGCAGATCACTTCCAACGGCTTCGCGCCGACAAGCCGCGCGGTCGGTTCGCGCAATGCTTCATGATAGGTGTACCACGGCGTGCCGGTCGCGTGATGCGCGTCGACACCAAGCTTCGCCCAGTTGTCTAATTCTTCTTCGACAATCGCCCGAGCTGCTTTCGGCATCAGGCCTAACGAATTGCCGGCAAAATAGATCAATGGTTTGCCATCCTTGCCAAGCGGAAGATGAAATTTCTGCCGGAAATGCCGCAGCGGATCATCGGCATCGAGTTGCAATGCGAATTGCTCGTCAGTGGAAAAGTCCATCGTCAGCAGCCAACGTCCAACGTCCAACCCACCTTCGCAAGGC
>DATIOX010000244.1:0-28040 GCA_035472675.1 Candidatus Dormiibacterota bacterium | reverse complement strand
GCTCTGGCAAAGTGATTTCCGGTTCCATGTTCAAGAGAGCGTCGTATGCTTTTTCGAGCGTGTTCATTTTCATAAACCGGCATTCGCCGCAGAAGCAATTATCTGTCGGACCGGGAATGAAGGTTTTGTCAGGAATTTCCTTTCGCAAGCGATGCAGCAGACCGGCTTCAGTGACGACAATGATTTCGGGCGCTGGCGATTCTTTACAAAAAGTCACCATTTTCTCTGTGGAACAAACTTCATCGGCCAGCATACGGACGGCGTACGTGCATTCCGGATGCGCCACCACCGGTGCATCCGGATATTGTTGGCGGATGCGGTTAATGCTCCGCGCAGTGAACTCGACGTGCACGTAACAAGTGCCCTGCCACAAATCCATTTTGCGTCCTGTTCGTTCCATCACCCACGCGCCGAGATTCTGGTCCGGAACAAAGAGAATGTTTTGCTCAACCGGCGTGGCGCGCACGATCTTATCAGCATTGCCACTCGTACAAATCACATCTGCCTGTGCTTTCACGCCGGCGCTGCAATTAATGTACGCGATGACGTAATAATTCTTATCCGCCTTCTCCTTCAGAAATTGCGTTAGCTTTTCCGGCGGACATGATTCGGACAGTGAGCAGCCGGCATCGAGGTCTGGCAAAATCACGCGCTTGGTTGGATTAATAATCTTCGCCGTTTCGGCCATGAAATGGACGCCGCAAAACAAGATCACGTCGGCGTCCGTTTTCGCGGCCTGATAACTCAAACCTAACGAGTCACCGACGAAGTCAGCAACATCCTGTAACTCCGGCACCTGATAGTTGTGCGCGAGAATAACAGCGTTCCGTTCGTGCTTGAGCTCCTGCAACTCTTCTGCAAGATCAACACGAGTTCGCCGTGAACTGCCAAAGTTTATGCCGGCGCTTACCATCGGCTAATATGGCGGTTTTCGAGGGAATTACAAATATGGGATACCGCCACGGCGCTGTGTCGCCGTGTTTCTGCCAACATTAAGCGGCGCTTCGACACTGCGCGAGGCGGCTACAGCGCTTTGCGCATTGCGTCGATCGGCGGCTCGCGATCGAACCAGATGGAAAACGAGAGCGCACCTTGATGCAGCAGCATCGATATTCCATTCGCGCTGCGCGCTCCGGCTTGTTCGGCGGCGCGAAGCAAAGCAGTTTTGGATGGCCCATATACGCAATCAAAAACCATGTGATGCGGCGCAAGTAATCGTGCTGGGACCGCTGCCGGATCGCTCGAATTCATCCCAAGGGGAGTCGCGTTGACGATAAGATCCGTGTCCGCAAGTTGTGTGCGTATTGCCGATTCCTCCCATGCTACAGCTTCAAGGCGCGCTGCGGGGCCAAGCACGCGAGGTTCCATGAAAAATGGGCGCAACCGCTCCCTGATCGCGTTCGCTTTTTCCAGTGTGCGATTGACGAGAACGAGACGTTCGCAGTTCTCAAGCGCGCATTGCCACGCAATGGCGCGTCCCGTTCCGCCGCCAGCGCCAATTATCATCACTCGCAGATCACGCACATCGACGGAGAATTCCGCGCGGATAGCGCGCAGAAATCCCTCACCGTCGGTATTCGAGCCAACGAGTTTCTTGTCGCGAATGCGAATCGTGTTCACAGATTCCGCGCGGCCGGCAAATTCATCCGCCCCGTCGATCAGCAGAAATCCCGCAATTTTGTGCGGCACGGTTAGGTTCACTCCCGCGAAATCCAAGTTTCGCAAAAACCGCAGGGCCGATCTCAATTCATTCGGCCGTATATGAAAACGCGCGTATTGCGCGTTGATCTCGCAAGCGCGCAGGGCGGCATTTTGCATGTCCGGAGAGAGCGAATGGGCAACAGGATCACCAAAAACGCCCAGGCGAATAGGGGGATCAATGTTGTGCGCGACATCATTCCACTTCTCGAGATCGGCGAGTGTGTAGCGTTGGGTGGTTTGCATGTTTTTCATGTCATCCCGATCCCGCATCCGTGGGAGAGGCACCTCACACAGACACGTATCACATTCTCGGGTCCTGGCGTGGTCTAAGTTTCGTAGGTGCGGTGCTTGGCTTCGCTCAGCATGAAATGGGTGGAGAACAGCTTAGCGCGGCGACGTTCAGCGCGAAAGTTGTAGTCTGTTCCTTCGCCGGTAACTTTGCTTGTTACGATGACGACTGAAACTGAAAGACCTTCGGATTTTATCCGCAATATCGTCGCGGACGACGTTCGCGCGCGCAAATACAAACAAATCTGCACGCGCTTTCCGCCCGAGCCCAACGGCTACCTGCATATCGGCCACGCAAAATCGATTTGCCTCAACTTCGGAATCGCGCGCGAGTTTGGCGGCATTTGCAATATCCGGATGGACGATACCAACCCGATCAAGGAGGAAGCGGAATATGTCGAGTCAATCATGACTGACGTGCATTGGCTCATCGATGGTTGGGCGGACAAGCATGTCGGTGGCGCCCCGTTTTTCGCATCGGATTATTTCGATCGTTTCTACGAATACGCCGTCGACCTTATCCGCAAAGGCAAAGCGTACGTTTGCGATATGACTTCCGAGGAAACGGACGCATATCGCCGACTGGGGAGGGCAAGTAACTTTCGCGATCGCTCGATTGAGGAAAACCTCGATCTGTTTGCGCGAATGAAAGCGGGGAAATTCCCCGACGGGGGGCGCACGTTGCGCGCGAAGATCGATGTAAACGCGGCAAACGTCTGGCTGCGCGATCCAGTGCTCTATCGCATCCGGCATGCCTCGCATCATCGCACCGGGGAAAAGTGGTGCATTTATCCGATGTACGATTGGGCGCACACCCTTAGCGATTATATCGAAGGGATTACGCATTCGGTGTGCACGCTGGAATTCGAAGTGCACCGGCCACTCTACGATTGGATTCTCAGCGCGCTCGAATTGCCGGAGCCGCGCCCGCATCAACATGAGTTTGCGCGGCTCAATCTCACTTACTCGGTCATGAGCAAGCGCAAACTGATCCAGCTCGTGAACGAAAAACTTGTCAACGGCTGGGATGATCCTCGGATGCTTACTATTTCCGGATTGCGTCGGCGCGGCGTGACTGCGAGCGCCTTGCGCGCGTTCGCCTACAACGTTGGCATCACGAAATATCCGAGCATGACGGACATGGCTGTGCTCGAACACGCGATGCGTGACGAATTTAATCGTAACGCCGCCCGCCGGCTCGCCGTGCTGCGACCCATCAAGATTGTGCTGACGAATTATCCGGAGGGAAAAATTGAAGAACTCGACGCAATCAATAATCCCGAAGATCCAAATGCCGGAACGCGCAAGATTCCGTTCAGTCGCGAGCTTTACATCGAGAGTGACGATTTCATGGAAAGGCCACCGTCAAAATATTTTCGGCTCCGACCGGGTGGAGAAGTGCGGCTTAAATACGCGTACATTATCAAGTGCGATGAGGTCGTGAAAGATGAAGCCGGCAAGGTGATCGAGCTCCGGTGCACTGTCGATCTCGACAGCAAATCAGGCGGACCGACTGCTGGTCGCAAAGTGAAAGGAACGATACATTGGGTAAGCGCGGCGCAGGCAATCGATGCAGAGGTTCGATTATATGACCGCCTGTTCAGCGTTCCGGAACCCGACGCGACCGGCGATTTCAAATCATTTATTAACCCAAATTCGCTGGAAGTCGTGACTGCGAAATGCGAACCCGCGCTTGCGGCCACGCGCCCTGAAGAGCGCTATCAATTTGAGCGACTCGGCTATTTTGCCCTCGATCCGGATTCGACGCGTGAAAAACAGGTGTGGAATCGCACGATTACGTTAAGAGATCCCTGGGCAAAGGAAGCTCGGAAATAAATCGCATGTCATCCTGCGTCGCGAAGACGACGAAGGATCTCGCGCTGGATGATGGATCACACAAGATGTCTCGCGTGATCCTCCGCAGTTGTGAGAGGTCCCTCGCTACACTTGGGATGACGATGCGTTAGAACGTGGAAAGCGCGCGATCGATTCGGGCCACCACCTTTTCCTTGCCCAGAACTTCAAGCAGATGATAAAGACTGGGTCCCACGTTGCTGCCAGTCACAGTGAGTCGAGTCGGATGAACAATACCTCCGACTTTTACGCCTAGCTTTGCGGCTGTGCTCTTCAATGTCGCTTCAATTTCAGCAGCATCGAATTTCTCGAGCGCGCTCAGCGCCTCCCGAACCGCTTTCAGTCTTGCTTTGTTCTCAGCGGTGAAATGCTTGGCAACGCCCTCGGGATTGTAATCGAAATCGTCTGTGAAATAGAACCCGCAATAGGCCGGTAATTCATCAAAGGTATTGATTTTGCCTTTGCACGTTTCCAGTGCAGCGCGCACGTATTTCTCTGGAAAATTCTCAAGCTTCACCCCGCTCGACTTCATCTTCGCGAGAGCCAGATCATAAAACTCGGAGTCACTCAATTCGCGTGCGTATTCGCCGTTCAACCAATGGAGTTTGTCGGGATCGAACGTGGCGGAGCTGCGTCCGATGTTTTTCAGATCGAAAATCCGGATGATCTCGTCGATATCGATTTTTTCCCGGTTATCTTTCGGCGACCAGCCAAGCAGACAGAGATAGTTTCGCACCGCGGCCGGGAGATAACCGCGCCGAATGTAGTACTCCAGGCGCGCGCCTTCGTCGCGTTTGCTCATCTTCGATCCGTCGCGGTTTAGGATAAGGGGAATGTGCGCGTAATGCGGCGGCGTTGCGCCGAGCGCGCGAAAGATCTCGATGTGCTTGGGCGTGTTCGACAGGTGATCTTCGCCGCGGATCACGTGGGAGATTTTCATCTCCAGGTCGTCAATCACATTCACGAAGTGAAAGATCCAAGAGCCATCCGGGCGCCGGATTGTCATGTCGGGGTGCGTCGCGGGATTGGTGAGATCGAAATCGATTTTACCGCACACGATGTCATCGACGATGACGTGCTCGCGTGGCGAACGGAATCGCAAGGCACCCTGATCCTCGAAGATGTGACCGGCATCCTGAAGTTTTTTCAAGTAACGCTCGTAAAGTTCTGTGCGCTTACTCTGCAAATAGGGTCCGAAGTCGCCGCCGGCATGAGGGCCCTCGTCCCAGTTTAGGCCCAACCACTGTAGTCCGTCGTAAATCGCGGCCATGGCTTCCTCGGTGTTTCGCTTGATGTCGGTGTCTTCGATTCGCAGAACGAATTTCCCGCCGTGATGCCGCGCAAACAGCCAGTTGAAAAGCGCCGTGCGCGCCCCCCCGATGTGCAGATAGCCAGTGGGCGAGGGAGCGAAGCGGACGCGGATGTCAGACATTGGAATAAGGAAGTTCTGGAGTAATGGAGTAATGCATTTCTTTCATAAGTCCGCTAGCCCATTACTCCAGCACTCTATTACTCTACAAAAATCCTCCCTGCGCGGCGACGGGCATGGCGGTCTTGCGGGAGATTCACTTTGGCCGTGGCGGCGTCGTGATCTGCAAGAGAGCGCACGCGCTCGATGACATCGAAACTAATCTCGGAAATTTCTTGCGCTCGCAGCCATTTCAGAATTGCGCGTCGTTGAAGCGCGACCGGCAACGCCCGGAGCCGAGCGACCGAGAACTGGGCATCGGTCGAATCCGGGAGGTGTTTTTCGATCCAATCTTCTTCTTCGCCGGCGATTGCAGCAGCCCGCCAAATGGCGGGACGAATGTTTCGGCCAAGAATTTTCTCCAAGTAAGGGATGATACGATGACGAATGCGGTTGCGGAGCGGATTAAGATTCTTGTTCGATGCGTCCTCGCGAAATTTGATCCGATGCTCGCGCACGTAAATGTCGATCTTTTTGCGCCAGACACCGAGAAACGGCCGCACAATGGTAAGATCGACATCGTCGATCCGGCGCGTTGAAATCTCCCGCATTCCGCTCAAGCCTGTAGCGCCTGCACCGCGAAAGAGATTGATCAAAAACGTTTCGACGAGGTCATCGGCGTGGTGCGCGAGAAAGATCGTTTTGCATTTTCGGCGTCGTGCAGTTTCAGCGAAAAATTTGTAGCGGCCTTCGCGCGCTGCGGTTTCGATCGAGATCTTCTTTTTTGCAGCGAGGGCGCGGACATTTACGGCGCCAAGCTCAAAATCGAGGTCTGCCGTTCGTGTTGCAGGGCGGGCGCTTCTCCTGCAGCGCTCGACTAGCTCTTGGACAAAGCGTGCGTCGGAATCGCTCACTAGTCCTCGCAATTGATGGTTCAAATGACAGACGATCAGTTTCCGGTAACCGAGATTGACCAGCCAGTGCAATTGCACGACGGAGTCGCGCCCGCCGGAAACGCCAATGAGATAGCGCGCTTCAGGAGGAAAATCGCGGCTTACTCGAGGGCTGATGTTCAATGGCTTCATGAGTGCCTTCCTGTCATTCTGAACCCAGCGAAGAACCTCTGATTATCTGTTCCAGCACAGCGCTCGTTAGCAATCAGAGATGTTCGGCTCAACGTGAGAATTCTTTGAATCCAATTCATGGCGAGACTGCATCCAACGTTCAAAGCAATCATGAACGATCAACAAAGTTTAGACAAAAGCGGAAACGGCTGGCGTCTTTAAAAGAAAGGATTCAACGATATGAATAATCACAGCACCTACGCACTGCTGGTGCAGTCACAGGAGAAGGGTCGAGCCATCATGGAAACGGCGGTTTATATCACGTGCATTTTGAGCGCGGTCGTCGCCATCTTTCAATTCGCTGGACAACCGATCCCGGATCCGTTCGCCGGCTTCAATTCACCACCGCAACCTACGCCGGTCGTTTCGCATCACGCGGTGGAGACAGTACTGGATACGAAATCTTGAAATAAACCGCGGGGACATGCTTTGCACGGGCGTCCCCGCGATCGCTCGCCACTACAACACGTGCCACTGCGCTGGTTGCGCTTCACCAGAATCTGGGGAAGGGAACTCGCCCCAGTCATGTGAAAAAATATGATAGATTGCGGAGTAGGATTTGACAATGAATGAACGTTCATTCATCTTCCCAGCCATGTCCCAACCCCAGATAGACTCTTCCAATGCCGATCGGCGTTCCCAGATCCTTGACGCTGCGTTGGTCTGCTTCGCCAAGCGCGGATTTCACCAAACCAGCATGCACGATATCAGCGGCGAGGCAGGGATTAGCGTAGGTCTGATTTATCGCTATTTCGAAAATAAGGAGGCGGTCATTTCTGCGATGGCCGCCAGACATAAGGAGGAAATTCAGCAGATGCTTGAACGCGCGCGCCAGGCGCCGAGCCTCCTGGAATCATTGGAAATTTTGTTTACCGCACATTGCTGCGAAAATGAGCCGCGACTGATCTCCGCGTTCGTCGTGGATCTTTACGCTGAGGCCTCCCGAAATCCGCACGTGGCTGCTTTGGTGCGCGATGTTTTGGAAACGGCGATGAATGGAGTAAGAGACTTAATTGCGCGCGCTCCGGAAGTGCAAAATACAGGGAACAATCTAACTCCGGACGACCTGGCGGAACTAATTTTTGCCGTTGCACGCGGGATGTTGATGCTGGATGTCTTGCGGCCGCACGAAATGACCGCAGCAGAGCGGCGCACGCGGCAACTGGAAGTAACACGCAGACTTTGGCGTTTGTTATTCAAACCGGAGGGGGAACTCGCTTATGCATGACGTGGCAAAGGGTATTTCAAGTGTTCCAGTGCGATCGAATGCAAGACCCCGACGTCGCGGGCGGGGGGTTGGCATTGCGATAGGTCTGCTGGCCGCCATTTTGGTTTTTGCTTTTGGCATCAAAATCCTGCAAATCGTCAAGATGACGTCTACACCCATGGTGATGCCGCCGACGACAGTATCGAGCGTAACTGTGAAAGAAGAAGATTGGGCACCGACGTTGTCGGCGGTCGGTTCGATCTCGGCGGTACAGGGCGCAGTCGTTTCCAGCGAGCTTGGCGGAGTCGTCAGCCAAATCGCGTTCGAAAACGGCGGTACCGCGAAGAAAGGCGATTTGTTGCTCCAACTCGACGCGTCGGCCGAAGAGGCGCTTTTGCGATCGGCAGAAGCCGAAGCCGAGCTGGGACGGCAGGACTTGGAGCGAACTCGCGGTCTTGCGTCGCAAAAGGTAGTTTCAAAGGCTGAGCTCGACGCTGCGGAATCGAAATTCAACAGGCTGAATGCTGTTGCCGATCAAATGCGATCTAATATTCGGAAGAAGACGATTATCGCGCCATTTGATGGCCAGCTCGGGATTCGTCAGGTGAACGTCGGGCAAATGATTAACTCGGGCCAACAAGTGGTGCAGCTCACTTCACTCGACTCACTCTTCGCCGATTTCGCCCTGCCCCAACAATATCTTGGTCGGTTAACGCCGGGCTTGGAGGTGCACGTGACCACGGACGCTCTTCCCGGCCATGTATTTCCCGGAAAGGTGACCGCAATTAATTCGATGGTCGATTCGAGCACGCGCAACATCACGCTGCAGGCGACGCTGGAGAATCCCGATCACGTGCTACGGCCCGGAATGTTCGCGAAAGCGGAAGTCACGTTGCCTGAAAAACACAAGGCGCTTGTCGTTCCGGGATCCGCAATTTCCTACGCACCGTTCGGCGATTCGGTTTTTGTGATCGAGAAAAAGAAAGACGAAAAGACCGGCAAAGAATCGCAAGTGATTCGACAGCAATTTGTGCGTGTCGGTGAAGCGCGTGGCGATCTCGTCGCGATTACGCAAGGATTGAAGGCCGGCGAAACCGTCGTGAGCACGGGAGTTTTCAAACTGCGAAACGGAATGACGGTGACGATCAACAACGATCTGGCGCCGAACCCGCAGGTAAACCCGAACCCAATCGATTCGTAGCGATCGAAGAGCGACATGAGATCCTTCACTGACCTTTTCATCAAGCGCCCGGTGCTGGCGCTGGTGGTTAGCTTTGTGATCCTGATTGCCGGTTTGCAGGCGATGCGCACGATCAACGTACGCCAATATCCGCGCAGCGACATCGCCGCGATCAAGATAACGACAGTTTATGTTGGCGCCGATGCTGAACTCGTTAGGGGATTTATCACAACGCCACTCGAGCGTGCCATCGCCGCAGCTGACGGAATCGATTACATCCAATCGCAGAGCTCTCAAGGCGCCTCGACAATTACTGTACGGCTGAAACTGAATTACGACGCCAATAAGGCGTTGTCAGACATCAGCTCGAAGGTGGACGCGATCCGACGCGATCTGCCGCCGGACGCGGAGATTCCGGTGTTAGAAATCCAATCAGCCGATACACAGACCGCCTCGTGTTATTTAAGTTTCACTTCGGACATTCTGCAGCCTAACGAAGTGACCGATTACCTCGTGCGACTGGTGCAGCCGCGTCTCACTGCAGTCGGCGGCGTGCAGAAAGCGGACATTCTCGGCGGCCGCACATTCGCGATGCGCATCTGGATGAAACCGGACCGGATGGCTGCGCTAAACATCAGCCCGGCCCAGGTGCGCAACATGCTTGCGCGAAATAATTTTCTCTCGGCCGTCGGTAACACGAAAGGTTCGCTGCTTCAGGTCAATCTGACCGCGAACACGGACCTGCACACGGTGGATGATTTCAAAAAACTGGTCATTCGCCAGGAGAAAGGAAATCTCGTCAGGTTGAGCGACATCGCGGACGTCGAGCTCGGCGCGGAAGATTACAACACCGAGGTGCGGTTCTCGGGACAGAAAGCAGTCTTCATGGGGATTTACGTCCTGCCGAATGCGAATGCGGTGGACGTGATCAAACGCGTTCGCGCGGAGATGGAGCAAATCCAAAGGGAATTGCCGGCCGGAATGAAAGGCGAAATCGCCTACGACGCTACGGCTTACATCAACGATGCCATCCACGAAGTCGTAAAGACGTTGATTGACACATTGCTCATCGTGATGGTCGTAATCTTTTTGTTCCTCGGCTCGATCCGCTCGGTGGTGGTGCCGGTCGTCGCGATTCCAATTTCGCTGATTGGCGCGCTATTTCTCATGCAGCTATTCGGGTTCAGCCTCAACTTGCTGACACTGCTGGCGATTGTGCTTTCCGTCGGATTGGTAGTCGATGACGCAATCGTCGTTGTCGAAAACGTCGAGCGACATTTGCGCGATGGCATGTCGCGCATGAATGCCGCCCTCGTAGGCGCGCGCGAACTAATCGGGCCGATCATTGCAATGACGATCACGCTGGCGGCGGTTTATACGCCGATCGCGCTGCAGGGCGGTTTAACCGGCGCGCTCTTTCGCGAATTCGCTCTGACTCTTGCTGGTGCGGTTTTCATTTCCGGCGTCGTCGCACTGACACTTTCGCCGATGATGTCGGCACATCTTTTGCGCGCCGGCCACACCGATAAAGGATTCAGTGGGGTCGTTAATCGAACGTTCGACCGCTTCCGGGATTGGTACGGAAGTCATCTCGATCGCACGCTGAATGCGCGGCCGGCCGTCTACATTTTTTGGGCGGGCGTTTCACTGCTCGCGCTCTTGATGTTCACGATGATTCCGAAACTTGGGACCAAGGAGTTGGCGCCGAAAGAAGATCAGGGGGTGATCTTTGGGATCATCACCGCGCCGGCGAATGCGACCATCGACGACACAATCCGTTACGCGGATGCTGCTGGGAAAGTCTTTCAGGACATCCCGGACACGCGCTTTACGTTTCAACTTACGTTCCCGGACAACGGATTCGGCGGAATGGTTTTGAAGCCATGGGGCGTTCGCAAAACCCCGACCAAGGCCTACCTGCCGCAAATCCAGGCAAAACTCGGCGCGATTCCCGGCATCCAAATGTTCCCGATCATGCCGTCGGCGCTTCCCGGCGCTGATAATTTCCCAGTCAGCTTCGTGATCACCTCGACTGCCGACCAGGAACGCATTCTCGAATTCGCGAAGCAGATTTTCGCGAAAGCCATGCAGGCGCATATTTTTCAATTTGGCGACATCGATACGAAAATCGACCAACCCCAATCGGCGATCGATTTCGATCACGACAAGGTCGCGGCGCTCGGTCTCGACATGCAACAAGTGGGCGCCGATATCTCGGCCAGCATCGGTGGCAATTATGTCAACCGGTTCAACATCGAAGGGCGCAGTTACAAAGTGATTCCGCAAATCAAACGCGTCGATCGATTAAATCCTGAGCAGTTGAAAAATATTTACGTCAGTGGACCGAACAACCAGCTCATCCCGCTGAGCACGGTCGCTTCCATCAACCACAAAACCGTCGCGCGTTCGCTCAATCGGATGCAACAGCTCAACGCGGTCACCATCAGCGGGGTTCCGGCCGTTTCGCTCGATGCTGCTCTGAAGTTTCTGCAGAATGAGGCAAACAAGATTCTCCCAAAAGGTTACGTGCTCGATTACACTGGCGAGTCGCGCCAGTTGCAGACCGAAGGCAGCAAGTTTTTGGGCGTGTTTTTGCTTTCGCTGGTGCTGATCTTTCTCGTCCTTGCCGCGCAGTTCAACAGCTTCCGCGACCCGTTCATTATTCTGTTGGGATCAGTCCCACTCGCCATGTTCGGCGCGGGTCTCTTTATGTTTTTGAAAATGCCGTTCGGGCAATTCTTCACAGATCGTTGGACTACGTCGTTCAACATCTACTCGCAGGTCGGTCTGGTGACCCTCGTCGGTCTCGTTTCGAAAAACGGAATTCTGATTGTTCAGTTCGCGAATGAATTGCAACGGCAGGGTGTGGCAAAACTTGCCGCGATCGCGCAAGCTGCGCGCATTCGTTTGCGCCCGATCATGATGACGAGCGTCGCAACTGTCGCTGGTCACTTTCCACTCACGCTCGTAACCGGCGCCGGCGCTGCGGCACGAAATTCGATCGGTCTTGTGCTTGTTGGCGGAATGACTATCGGAACGATTTTCACTCTGTTCATTGTGCCGTCGCTTTACATGCTCATTGCCAAGGAGCATCACGAAAAATCTCTCATGGACGTAGGCTGGGAAGGCGCCCCCGAAGAGGTGGATGTTACGCCGGAAATGGCACCTGCGCTTGCGTCAGAAGGGGACGGCAACAGTTGGAAACAGGCGTAACTTAGCGCGCTGAGGAGAAAAGACAAAAGCCTCGGCGGGTTTGCCCACCGAGGCTTTTGATTGTTCTCCGACCTTTTTGCGTTTCTCGGATTAGCGCATCTCTTTGCCGGGAAATGTCCCACGGAGTTCAGCAAACTCGGTCGAGTTGCTGATCTTTGTGACGAACCAGGGCTCCGGTCCGACACTCGTCGTCACCTGCTCCTGAATGACCTTGCCGATTGGCGTCGGCCCGAAGGCGATCGAATGACCAGCCTTTGCCACTGTGATGTAGTTTTGGCCTCTGTTTTGGCAGAGGAACAGCCCCTGTTCGTTCTCGAGCAAGCTTGCCAGGTCGAGCCCACTCACCGGCACATTGATTTCTAGTTTCATTTGCCTTGTTTCCCTTCTATGTTGTTAAGATTTCAGCGTCGCGGAGGGCTCAATGATCGCAAGGTAACTTAGGTTGCCTTTTTGGTTTTCAGATCATTGAACGTTTTCGGAATGTCACGTTGTCTAACGTTGAACAACGAAGCGGCGATTACGCGGGGGCGGGCGAGGACGTGCAGCGATTGAAGGAGAATCTAAAAGCTGGGGGCAAGCCGGAGTTGGCCATCGACCCGGCAGTGGAAAAACCCTTGCTCAGTCTGCACGCAACTATAAACATCGGCTCGTTCTGGAGAGCCGTTCAGCAGTTGCTCTCCACCGCAATGCCGAATCGTTTGATCGGCCTCATGCTTCAGCCCAATCCAATTTTGCCAATGATCGCGAGATGGACGTTGCCCATGGCTGATGGGTTTTTCACCGCCGAGCCGCTGAAGAGTTATGTCGCTGCGCAACAGCGCCGGAGGTTCGTGCGAATTAGCGATCTCTTTTCAAATCGAACCAGCTTCATGAAATCGGCCTTTTATCGCCGATACATGGCGCCCCAAAGATGCGCGCACGGCATCGGTCTCTTTTTTTGGAAACGCCAGAGACTCATTTGTGTGATTGCAATCATGCGCACGGCGACGCAGGGCGGTCTGTCACCGACGGAAATGAAGTTGCTCCAGCATCTTTACCCGCAGTTTCTCACCGCCCTTTGCCGGCTTAGGTCCCTCGAGCGCGAACACTCATTGCGAATGGATCTTGAAGAATTCCTGAGCCGGCTCCCAATGCCAACGATCCTCTTGCGATGGAACTTAAAGCTGATTTATCAAAACCAGGCCGCGCGTGAGTTCTGCGCACTGTGGGAAAAAGGGACGGAGGAGGCGAAACAGACGAAAGCGACCTCACCGATTCCATCCGAGATTTTGAACCGATGCCGTCTGCTCAAACAACAATGGGCGGACGCGCAACGCCCTATTGCGCCGCTAACAGGCTTTAAAGAAGAAAGGGTGCATCATCCGCGATCACCGCATTTGCGAGCGACTGTCCATCTGAAACAGCTCAGTTCAGCCGGCGTGGCGCGGCCGCATTTTCTCATCGAGTGCGAAGATTTGCGCTCTTCTGCTCCGCGTAGCGAGCCGGCGTGCTCCTGTTTGCCGCATCTTGTCCGACTCACGAGGCGCGAACAGGAAATCGCGCGACTTGTCTGCGAAGGGCGGAGTAACCAGGAGGTCGCCGATAACGCCTGCTTGAGTTTGCCGATGGTGAAAAAGCATCTCCACGCGGTCTTCCGCAAACTCGAAGTCCCCAGCCGCAGCCGGCTTATGACGCTGATGCGCTGAATCGCGCAGCGTGATTTATTAGACTCGCCTCTTGCGTTAAGATCGGCGTCTGACATCTGATCTCCGAAATTGTTCCCGTAGTTCAACGGATAAAACGGAGGTTTCCTAATCCGACCGGTTTTCCCTCGTGCGAGGGAAGCAAGAGCAGCTGGAATTGCCAGAAAGCGCCAATTCCTGCCTTAAAACGACATTTATCTGGCAATAACTTGGCGACGACCGAAATAATCAGAATCGAAGCAAAGCTTGCACAATTGACTCTTAAATACGGCGTCTCCGAGAGGTAAATCGGTCACGTTACCGAATTCGCTACCAATTTTTCCGAGCCTGGAAATCTGACTACGGAGCGATGCCGCAACGACTAAAGAATCGCGAGTGCTACGCCGTTTGCTACGGAGGGATTTCCCTAGACTCGACACCTCTAGAGGCAACGTGCTCATTATAAAGTTCTGATTTTTGCATGAGTCGATAGCATCGACTGGGGCGATTCGGCACTTGGCTCGAGCTCGTTTTCACCGCTGCTGCCCTGACAAGGTCCGTCTCGGTTCGTAATGTTTTGGCGAACCGGATTCGACTCGATCTTGACTGCTATATTGCCGGTGAAAATTGTGGAGAAATAACTCACCTTAACTCGTGCGCCTTTTTTCAAGATCCATTCTCCAGTGGGCGCACCATTTTGAAAGAACTTGCAGTCCAGTCCTACGGTGATAGTTAAAACCCGCGCGCGTTTGTCACTCTGAAATGTGAATATGTGATTCGCTCTGTCGAACATCTTGATCGTGCCCGTGACTTCGATTGGAAAAGAGCGCCCGCGCGCGGCGACATGAACAACGAATATTCCGAGAATCGATCCCGCGATTAGGGCTGTCGTTTTTAGGCGAAACATGCAAGCGCGGTATTTACCTAACGAGCTCCGAATGCCTGCCGAGCTCTGTCATTGCCAATCGTAGCCAGGTCGGCGCGATTCCACCAACCACCGCCCAGAGCGTGGAAGAGCGCCGCCGTGTCCGCGTAGCGGTTGGCCTGCGCTTGGACGAGATTGATTAGGGCTTGCTGGTACGTCTGTTGGGCGTTTAACAGCGCGAGCTGATTGGCTTCACCGCCGCTCCCGGTTTCAAGCTGTCGTCTTGTAAGATCGAGAGTGACCTTGGCCGCGTCTCCTGCCGCAGCGGCAGACTTCAAAGCGTCGGCATCACGTTGAAGCGCGTTCAACGTGTCGGTGACATTCTGAAACGCCGTTACGACGGTGCTGCGATACTGCTCGGCGGCCTGAACGTACGCTGCACGCGCAGCGCGTTCCTTGTGCAGCAAAGTGCCGCCTTGAAAGATGGGTTGCGTGATGCTCGCGCCTAAATCCCAAAAACCCGCACCGGCTGAAAACATCTTGGCAGCGGTCAGCGCCATCGTTCCGGCGTCGGCGGTCAAATCGAAATTAGGCAGCCGATTTGCGACCGCGATTCCAATTTGCGCGCTTGCCGAGTGCATGTTCTCTTCGGCCTGGCGCACGTCCGGACGTTGCTCAACGAGGCGTGAAGGAAGACTTACCGGGAGTTTCTGCGGCAGTTGAAGACTTGAGAGCTCGAATTTTTCGGGCATGCCTTCACTCGGAAAACCCCCTGAAAGCGCGGTCAGCAGGTCGCGCTGTTGAGCCAATTGCTTTAGGAGCGGCGGTAGCGTGGCGTTGATCTGCGCTAGCTGTGATTCTTGCGCGGCAAGATCGGCCTGTGTGGCAGCATGTTTGGCAAGTTCATTGCGCACGACCTGCACCAAGTTGGAGTTGATCGCGATGAGTTGCCGTGACGCATCAATCTGCGCGCGTAACGACGCTTCCTGAATGGCCGCAGCGGCAACATTCGAACTGAGCGTAATATGAGACGCTATCAGAGCGAAGCGCGCTTGTTCCGCTTGGGCCTGCAAAGATTCAACCGTTCGGCGGTTTAGACCAAACACATCGGGCACATACGATACAGTGACCTGCGGCGTGTATAAGTTGTAGTACAACGCGCCCGAAGCGGTGAAGGGAGAAAGCTCCTGCGATGTCTTATGTCGACTCGCGGTAAAACCTCCGCTTATGCTTGGATAAAATGCGCCTTTTTGGGCGAGAACGTTTTCTCGTGCGACCTTTAAGGCTGCCTGCGCCGCCTTGATGTCGGGGTTGGCTTCGAGCGAGCGCGTGATCAAATGATTAAGCGGCCTCGAATGAAACAGCGCCCACCATTCGCCGGGGATGTCGGTCTTTTTGCTAAAATGTTGCGCCTCACCCCCGGCCGCGTTGACGGTGCTGCTCGTAGTGGAAAGTGGCGTAGTCGTATAACCGCTGACGTTCGGTGCAGCGACCCTTTTAAAGTTTGGACCGACTGCGCAACTCAGGATCAATAGGAAACCTCCGATCACAAGACCGCGCGCGATCTGCCAGCCAAAAGATAGCCTCATATAAGTAGTAGTTAGGGTTTGCGTTTTATTCCTGTACCGTTGAGCACCGCGGTGTTTCTGAATGTGTTTGTGGGCCCGCCAATGACTGCTGTGCCTTGGCTGTGGAAACCCCTCAGGGACGACTTACTTGAAAGAAAAGTAGTCGGCGGACGAACGCGGAGAGTTTCACGCTTGGCTGCTTTGTTCGGACGAACATCGAAATCTGCCAACGCGCTCTTCGAGTCATCCGCCTGAGATGTCGCGTGCATCAGCAGAAGACAGCCAATCAATGCGAAACGGGAACGAATGGTTTTCATGTTGCTTGAGCGACGGGCACCGCGTTTCCATCACGCGCGAGAAAAACCATTTTGAGTGCAGGCACAACGATGAGCAGCATGATCGGGCCGAACAACATTCCGCCCACGATCACCGTCGCCAGCGGGCGTTGCACCTGACTGCCTATGCCAGTGGAGATCGCCGCTGGCACGAGACCGATACATGCGGAGAAGCTTGTCATGAGTATTGGCCTCATGCGGGTATATGCCGCGAAGAAGATTGCGTTCATTGATGTCTCACCACGAAACCGCGCTTGCTTGAAGTAGGTCATCAACAGAATCCCGTTCATGACGGAAACGCCGAACAATGAGACGAAGCCGATCGCGGCGGAGATGCTAAAATTGAGGCCGGAAAAGTAGAGTGCGATCACGCCGCCGGCAGCCGCGAAGGTAATTCCTGAAAGTGTGAGCAGACACTCGAGCAACGAATTGAAAAGCGTGTAGAGTAAACCAAGAATCAGCACGAGGCTGACCGGCACAACGATTGCCAGACGGTTTCGGGCTTCTTCAAGGCGTCCAAACTCCCCCGCCCAAACCAGTCGGTAGCCGCTCGGAAGTTTTACATTTTTCGCGATGTGTTTCTGCGCTTCGGCGACCGTGCTACCCAGGTCGCGATCGCGTACGTCAAACTTGACCGGAATAAACCTCTGTGTGCTCTCGTGATAAATCCACGATGCGCCGGTATCGAGACTCACCGTCGCCAATTCGCTTAGCGGAATGTAGGCATTGGCGCCGCTGCTGGTTGGGTAAGCAACTTTGATCGCGCGAATTTTGTCGATGTTGTCGCGATATTCGGGCGGATAGCGGACAGCGACGTCAAATTGCCGCTCGCCTTCTAAAACCGTCGTCGCTGAGGCGCCGCCCATTGCCGCGTGGATCACCGAGTTCACATCGCCGGTATTCAGGCCGTATCGCGCCGCCTTCGCGCGGTCGACTTTGATATTCAAATTCGGCTGCCCAAGGACTGGAAAAATTCCAATGTCAGTAACTCCGCGAACGCTCCTCATCTCGTCGCGAATCTGCATCGCGAGCTTCGTCAAAGTTTCGAGGTTCGCGCCGACGATCTTGACTGAATTGGCGCCTTTAACGCCCGAGACCGCTTCTTCGATATTATCCTGAATGTATTGGGAAAAGTTGAAATTGACTCCAGGCAACTCATTCTGAAACTCCGCCTGGATCTGCTCTGTCAACTTTTCTTTGGTCAAACCTCGCGGCCATTGGTCGAACGACTTTAACGGTGCAAACAACTCCACATTTGAGAACGGCGAGGCATCGCTCCCATCATCTGGGCGGCCGTGCTGCGAAACCACCGTGATGATCTCCGGATGTTTCAAAAGAATCGCGCGCATTTTTCGCGCTGCCTCCTCGCCATCTTGTAGAGCAAGAGTCATCGGCATCGAGGCACGGATCCAAAAATTGCCTTCTTCGAGTTGAGGCAGAAATTCGCTGCCGAGTCGCGAGGCCAGCCAACCGGCGATGCCGAGGAAAACGATTCCGATCAACGTCACGATGACGCGGTGATCGAGCGCGAAATGCAGAACGGGTCTATACATTCGATGCAGCGCGCGGACAACGATCGTCTCCTTTTCCTTCACACGTTCTGCAAGGAAAATTGAAGCGAGCACAGGCGTGACAGTGAAGGTACTGATCAAAGCGCCGGCCAGCGCGTACGCGTATGTGCGGGCCATCGGGCCGAATATCTGCCCTTCGATTCCTTGCATCGCGAAAAGAGGCACGAACGCAGCCACTGTGATGAGGGCGGTAAAGAAAACGGCCTTGTCCACTTGAATCGCGCTGATCAAAATCAGCCGCAGTCGATCGGTCCATCCTTCAGCCGGAGCGCTGGAATAGGAAAGCCTCGTGGGGTCGGGTCCCCAAAAGCCATCGGCGAGGCGATGAAGCAGATTTTGTCTTTCTTCCGGTGGTCTCTGAAAATTCCGAAAAATGTTTTCAACCAGGATAACCGCTGAATCTACAATAATACCTAAATCGATAGCGCCGACCGAGAGCAGATTTGCGCTTTCGTTTCGGATTACGAGCAGAATAACGGCGAAGAACAGCGCGAACGGGATACTTAGACCAACAATGATCGCGCTGCGGAGATCGCCTAGAAATACCCATTGAATCAAAAATATCAGCGCGCATCCGAAAACGAGATTGTGCAAGACGGTGTGCGTTGTGACCGCGATCAGCGATGATCGGTCGTAATACGGAACAATTCTGACACCTGGCGGCAGACTGCCATCATGGTTCATCGTGTCGATGTCCGCCTTAACCTTCGGAATCATGTCGGCGGTCTTTTCCGTGCGGCTCATGACGACTATTGCTCCCACGACGTCGTCCTCTCGATCGCGACCCAGGATTCCGAGTCGCGGCACATAACCGACGGAGATTTTCGCGACGTTCTTTAGCAGGACGGGAATGCCGTTTGTTTGCGTTAGGACAACGTTTTCGATATCGCCTGTTCTGTAACCTTGAGTTAGATCGTCGTTGCCACCGTCATCGATCAGTCCAACTCCTCGAATGTTGATCGATTGCTGGCCGATGCGGATTTCGCGGCCGCCGACATTGATATTGGCATTGCCCAGCGCGGTCAGCACTTGGGGCACGGTGATGTTGTAAGCTTCCAGTTTGTAAGGATCAACATCGACCTCGAATTGCTTGGTCGGCCCGCCCCAACTGTTGATAGCCACGATCCCAGGTATGGTCAAAAGGCGCCGCCGCACGATCCAGTCCTGCACAGTGCGCAGATTGATGAGTCCGAAACGCTTCGGTCCGATCACTTGATAACGATAGATCTCTCCGGTTGTGCTGCTCTGTAGGATTGTAGGTACCAGCCCACCTGGAAGGCTCACATTTTGTTGCAGCGCAATCGCTGCCTGGGCATAGGCAAAATGGAAGTCAACACCGTACTTAAAAACTACGCGCACAAAGGACAGGCCATAGAAGGAGGTGGATCGAATAACATCAATGCCAGGCGTTGTGTAGAGTCCGATTTCAATTGGGCGAGTGTAGTAACGCTCCATTTCCTCTGCTGAAAGACCCGGAGCTTGCGCCGTGATTTCCAGAATAACAGGCGTTGGATTTGGATACGCCTCAATGTTGAGTTTTCTAAAAGCAACGTATCCCGCGCCGAGAAATAGCAGCAAACCGAACACAACGATCGCCCGCCGGCTCAGGCAAAATGCTATCACGGATCTGGACATTGATACTCTTTGGAAAGTTGCGAAGTTACTGACCTAATCGCTAGGCGGAGCTTGAAGCATATTGCTCAGGAAGATGGCGCCATCAGTAACTACCAGTTCTCCGCGCCTAAGACCTTCGAGAACCTGAACGCGCTCGTTCTGTCGTAAGCCAGCCTTGATAACTCTTTGTGAAAAGTGATGCCGATCAGTTGTTACCCAGGCTGTCATTGTGCCATCGGGTTCTCGAACCACGGCATTGGCCGGTACGGCAGTCGCTTCGGTCGGCTCGTGCACACGAATCACACACTCAGCGAGCATCCCCGAACGCAACTCGTTGTTGGGGTCTGCAATCTGTGAACGAATCATGACCCGATGCGTGTTCCAATCGACGGCTGGAAAAATCTTAATGATGCTGCCTTCAAATACGCGGGCAGGATAGGCCGTCGCCGTAACTTCAACCGGCTGGCCTCTTTGAATAAGCGAGCTATCGCTTTCCGGGACGTTTTCGATCATCCATTTGCGCGAGACATCGGCGACTGCGTAAGGAGCTGGAGGCTTTCCCGGCTGCACCTCAAGTCCTGCCGAAGCATTAACAGATGTTACTTGGCCAGTAATCGGACTGGCGACGTCTACTTCGTCGTCACGGAAGGTATTAATCGCGTAGAGTACCTGTCCCTTTTGAACCTGATCGCCAAGTTCGGCCAGAGTTTTGATGATCCGTCCTTGCCTGGGCGGGAAGACCTGGACTGAAAGGCTATTATCGAAATAGAGTTTGTTATCAAAATCGATGCTGCCGATACCCTTCTTCTCAAGGTAAAACAGATAGCTCCCCACTGGTTGAACTTTGATTGCAGGCAATTGGCTAGGCGATAGTTCCACAGTCGGTTCAGGCGCCGAAACATTGGAGGTTGACTGTGATGGGCGCGAAGCATTTGTGTCTTCGGCTCGGCGGCATCCCGCCATCCAAAAGCCAATCGCGATAGCAAGTACTAAGAATGAGGCCACACCTACGCGCACTCTTGGTCGTGATCGCTTTGTTTCGAGCATTTTAATTAACGAGTGCGGTGCCGAACCGCACGGCAAAGACGACACTTAGCGCGAGCACCGACGCTAAACCATTGGGCTGCGCCTATTTTTCTGTGATAGGCGAAGCCTTACAGAGGGCGGGGCAGAGGGTTGCCCTTTATCTCAAATGCGCGTTCTCTTCCCAGAGAATCGCTTCTCGCAACAGTTCTGCCGCGGTCGTTAAACCGAGCTTTTCCTTCGCCCGTACGCAGTAGGCTTGAACGGTCTTCAGGCTGATGTGCAGTTGTTCCGCAATTTGCGATGTCGGTCTTCCCTTTCCAAGAAGTTCGAATACTTCGAGCTCGCGATCGCTAAGCTGGTCGACTCGCGATTGCGCAACGCCAACGCCCTCATGCCCTTTCAGAAATTTTAGCGCCATTGCATTTGAAAGCTTCTCGCTAACATAAATGCCGCCTTCGAGCACACGCCGGATCGCTACGAGAATGTTCTTGCTTATCTCCCTTTTCCGAACATAACCACGCGCGCCTGCCCGCATTGCGCGTTCGGCGTAAAGCTCCTCTTCATGCATCGAAAGCACCAGCGCCGCGACCAATGGATATTGAATGCAAAGGTCCTTGATCAATTCCAGACCAGAAGCGGCATTGAGAGAAATGTCGATCACCGCCAGCGATGGCCGCGTACGACCGATCCCGACTAACGCATCAGTGGCGTTTTCAGCCTCGCCACACACTTCGAGATCGGGCTGTTGATTAATTAGATTCATCAACCACTCTCGAACCAGTGGATGATCGTCCACAAGATATACGCGCCTCTTCGGTTTGTTAGCCATGGGTCTAGCAACGGACATGCTTTTACTGGTTGTTAACTTTCCCGCTTGTTACTGGCAAGCCGCAGACCACAATGACTCCACCTTCGGACTTATTCTCAGCCGCAAAGGTCGCGCCGATCATGCCCGCTCGGCTTGCCATAATCCGAAGTCCCAACCCTTGGTGTTCGGGCATGGACCGTGGCAAGCCAATTCCGTCGTCGCTAATGCTTAGGATCAGGTCTCCGTGTAGACCCGAGAGTCCAACGTTAACTTGGCTGACATGGCCGTGCTTAACAGCGTTAGTCACAGCTTCTTGAGCAATACGATAAAGATATGTTGCCGTGGTTGAGTCAAGCCTGGCCGTTTGCGGATCGCCGCTGAACTCACACTTAACGAGATATCGATCAGCCGTGCTCCGGCAGAGCTCTTGCAACGCACCGGTCAATCCTTCCCCCTCCAATTCCAGCGGGAACAAACCTTTGGCCAGCTTGCGCGTCAGGTCGATCGCTTCTTCGATGAGCCCGACGCTTGCGTCTGCATCTCTAGCTTGTGGCAATGAAGCGTCGGCCAGTTTACCACTTAGCACCTGAAGCGACAGCGAAGTTGCAGTTAGGTGTTGGCAAAGTGTATCGTGCAGATCGTGGCCGATTCGGCGCCGCTCGCGCTCAGTGACTTCAGTTATTTCTTTTTCCAATTGTTCGCGAGCAGCAATTTCATCGCGCAATGCGGCGGTGCGCTGCCGGATTCGATCTTCAAGAGTTTGATGAAACGATTTTAGCCGCGAGAGCAACCAAACAACAATAAGGTAAGAGCCGAACGTAATCAGCGCATTCCAAATCGGAACAAATCGGTTTGGGTAAACAACGCCGGCTGCCCAGTCGCCCAGAAGCCAGCTGGCAACGCTCAACGCGGAAATCAGCAGCGCAAACAGCACTCCAACGTTCCAAGCTGCGAAGGAGATCGCGACCAGATAAAAGATGGACCAATAAATTTGGTAACCGGAAAAATAGTCAGCTATTCCGACGAGGAGTACGATCAGCAATGCGACATGAATGGACAATGTACGCAACTGTCGAAATACGTTGCCGACGCGGGTGCGAATCCGATCTATCTTCAAATCTCGTGCGGTCAATTCTCCGTCATTCGATCTGTCGAATGTGAATATAACCTAGAGCTGGAAATGGAACCGCGCGCCAAAAATATTTATTGGACCCCGGTCTGCGTTGTAAGCCGGATTGGCAACGAACTGATAATCGATAGCGAAATGGATGTTCTTGGTTACTTCGACATCATAGTAGGTCTCGATCACCTTTTCGAGCGAGTAATGCGGGAGCTTCCCATCGCCGATCAACGGCCCAAGACCCCCAGCAGCAAGAAAGTCCCGATGCGCCGCACTGATTCCATCGATGATGCCGGCTATCCCAAACGTGTCATTCTTGCGGTTCCATGACATCCCTTTAATCTGCAACCCCGCTGAAACGCTATCGTCAATATCGGTGTACTGCCAGACTTCGCTTTGGCCGTCTCGCCAGCTCGCACGCAGGAAAGTACCAACGCTATCACTGATCGTTTGTTCGACATTCAGCGCAAATCCATATTGATAACGGTAGCGTCGAGTTTTGCTGATGTCTTCCATGACCGCGGGGTTAGCCAATGTTTCGCTATAGCTACCCATGTGGGCGCTTTCCAACCACCCGAGCAAACGAATCTTTCCGAGCCGGTCTAAAATAGTGTAGCGTTCTTCGAGTTCGAGCACCTGTTGCCAGGCCTTTAGCAAATGCTCATCCTTGGCGAAACCATTCGACACGCGTGGCACATCGAAAATTCCATAGCGTAACGCCCATTCCTTCTGATTAAGCTCCGCCGTCGCGCCCTCGATATATCCGTAGGAATCGCCAGCGTAATCATAGGCGCCGTTGTTCACGAGAGCCCAATTCAAAAACTGATGTCTTGGGTCGTGCGCATACGCGTTTACGTCAAATTGGTCGCCAGTAGTTAAGCGGCCGATCGTGAAAGTCAGGCGCGATATATCGACTTTTTCTCTAAGTTGCAGTTCGTCAGCTTCGAGTTCTTCCTGTTCTCCGCCGAATCCGAATGTTTGGCGGTAAAATAGATGGGGCAAAACTAAATCGCCGTACCTTTGCCCAACTTTCGATCCTTCTGCATTCGGGAAGGCGGCAATCCCGTGGGTGTTCCCAAAACCAAATCCCTGATAATATTCGCCGTCGAAATAAACTTCGCCACCCGGCCAAAGATGCGCGCCCAGAAAGACGCTGAACGTGCTAGTTTGCCGAAAATCGTCGTCGGGCGCGATACTGTTCGTCCCTTTATAAGGGGACCGAAAACCGGGTTGGCCCATTCCGATCTCGGTCGCCTGAACGTGAAAAGACCAGTTCTGTGGCTTGAAATCTTGGGCCTGATCGTTCGGAGCGTTATCTTTCAAATCGGGATCCACGAACTGCGCAAAGGAAATATTTTGATCTAAGACAGATCGAGAATCTAACGCGTCCTGCGCTCTCAGGCGCGCGATGGAGAGGACCAGGACGAAGAGCAAAATGAGAAATCGCCATCCCCTTTCCATAACGAATCGTTTGCCCCTGATCCTATAAATGTCTGAGGCACAACTTGGGTTCCAGCGCTCAATATGCGTGGTTCTACCACCATGTTACCTCGCTTCATGGGGATGCGGCAAGGTGTCAGTTGAGTTACCCCTTCACTCGTAACTTGATTTCATTTCAATCATGCCAGCAGAAAATTGTGACGCTGCCGCTCATCATTTGGCCACCGCTACTTTGAAGGTCACGGTGTTTTGTCCACCGGTGTTCGTGATGACGAACTTGTAGTTTCCATCCTTGTCCGGTGTCACTTTCACCGAAGACTTCGGCCCAGGAGAGTCGTCCTTTCCAACTTGCTTGCCGGCTTCGTCATATACGAACAGGTTCACGTCGGTGTTCTTCGTGCCGTCAGTGGTCGCCTCGAACTCTTTTCCCGCCTTGAAGGACAGTAGGTAAGCGACCTCGCCCTTGTCCTTCATCTGCACCGCCGTACCCTTGAACTGCGCACCGCTGCCTAAGTTCGTCGTCTTCACATGCTCCTGCCCGAAACACACTGTGGCGAACGCCAACACAACCGCCGCGGCGATCACTAACCGAGTTACTAATCGATTCATGGTTGTTCCTTCGTTTTTTTCCCGCTAAGTTGATTCAGGGATAGCAGGGTCCAGAAGAGGCGAAGAACTTAGCGTGCCAATGCCCTTCGCCTGGGTTCGGATCCGTTTAGGCTTTGCGGTTTATACAGAAACGGCCCGCATTGCGTCTAGTCGGGTAGCGCCCGATTTTGATGTAAGGCACGTGCTGACATGGCAATTGCCGATTCAAGTTCCACAAACGCTGTCAGGTTTTCATCGGACCGCGCAACGAAACGTTTTCCCAACCGCGATGCGCGTTACCGTTAAAGTGTTTCGAACGTTTGATACGATTTGACCGCGCAAATGCCGATCACGACGAATGACACATGGGGCATAACACGACAGCATAATAAAACGTCGATTCTCGCGTCGCCGTTTCGCGCAGAAATCGTTTTTTGATCGTGCGAAAGGCTGAATAAATCAGCCCTACCACGACGATTCCTACGCGCACCTATCACCTGATCTGAAGATTTGATTTCGTGTCAGGTGTTACGGCTCGCGAAAGTGATTTAAGATCAGGTGATTCTATCTCTGGTTTCCGAGGAGCATTTGCAGCGTGTAACGGCTTTGGCTACAGATCAGGCGATTGCAAGGAGAAACCCCGACGCTATATTCTAGAAAGCTTTTCTTTCTCGCATCGTCTTCACAATCTCCGGCACCCCTAACACGGTCTCTCGCTTTTGTTGTCTCAGCGAATTCTTTATCCGTCGCCAAGCAGTAGTCTGTCAGTCGTTGCCGGTACTATTGCCAAACAAGCGGCGTCTTGGCGTTCAAACAGCGGGAAAAACCAAGCGCGTGAGCGCCTTCTTGATCCTAGCGGGCACTGCCCGCTCGGTTAGTGGTGACACGCCGTGAAAAAATTTAGGGTCACCTCTAAGACCTAACCTCAGCACTGCAAGGGATCGAGACGAAGAGCCCCTAGACGGTCGCGCTGTAGTCGACTCCCACTAGGATGTCCTGCTCCGTCGCGAAGTCCACCGCCGGATTCGCGCTCTTGTTGATCGTCAGCGAGAAGGTTTGGTCCACCGTGATCCCGGCCAGCACATTCAACTGGGACAGAGTCACGGTCGATTGGGCGTCGGTGATCGGCGGCGCGTTCGAGAATACGGCTCCATTAGCGAACGTCACCGGAATTGTCTTCGATGGCGTCGCCGAAATCACCGACGCTTTGACGCTGGCGGCGCCCTTTCCACTGATGACCAGAAAAACGATGTTCCTCAGTTTTCGTGCTTGCTCCTGCGTGGGTAGGCCGATGGCAGTTAGATCGAACGCTATAGTCGCCTTCTCAGCCTTCCCCTGAAGGTCGGCTAGGCCGCTCAGTTTCTGCTTGAGCGCCGACACCAAGACGAACTTGTTAATCGTGTGCGGCATCTGCTTTAACTGTGCTTGATACGCGCCCTGACCGAACTGCGCGCGCAGATCCATAGCGATAAGGATATCGGCAACGCCGGTCAACCCGGAAGGATTCGCCGCCGCCGGAAACTCCAACTTCCAGACCGTCTCCACGCCGCTGCCCTCGAATTGCATGAGAGTCCCGCCGGGAAGTCCCCAAATCTGCATGTCCGTCGTTCCAAGATTGAACTCCGAGATAGGAAGCGCATCCGGCGGACGCACCGACAAATTGGTCGAGCCGTCGCTCGCGCTGATCAACGAAATTCCTGAATTGCTCAACAGACCGCGCACTGGGGAGCGCGGGGCGATCTGGGTCAAAGTCGGAGTGACGGCGATGACGCGATAGGCGTAGGTCCTGGGATAAGCGAGCTGCAGAGGCTTCTCCGAAGTTTGAAATGTGCATTGCCCCGTCGTTCGAAGCTGCGCGAGCTGAAGCGGGAAGTCCCGCCCGAGCGACATCGTGTACTTGACTGGAATCATCTCACGCATCCCGTCCAAGTGCTGCGCTTCAAGCACCGCGAGATCGACCTGCAATCGATCGGGGCCGCCTGCGCCCTGCTGTTGCGCCGGAAAATAGTCCATCAGGATGATTCGGATATCGGCATTCTGCTCGTAGGAGCGCGCGCGCTCCGCCAACCATCCCATCCGAGTGGCCAGGTCCAGGAACTGGCGCATGATCCGCTTCAAAAGCGTCGCCACGTAGGACCAGAACTCGATACTGAGGTATCGCTCCTGGGCAAATGCCAGGAGCTGCGTGGCCAACTGGGCATCGACCTCGGCAATTTGCTTGTTGAAACTGGCGATGGCAGACGAGCGATTTGCGATATCCAGCTGCGCCTGCGCGGTCGGGAGGGTCTGGTTTTCCAGATTCGATAGTTGCGTGGAACGCTGATTGGCGGCGTCGGCCATGCTCGACATAGACATGTAGCTCACGACAAAGAACGCGCCGAAGCCCGCCAGCCCTATGGCGCCCGCACTGGCGGCTGTAAATGCGGTAACATCTTCTGTGGTAACGCCGGCCGCGGCGCCTACTGTGGGAGCGGCGGCGTTCGAAAAATCGAGCATGCCTTTGACCGTGCCCGCGACACCGCCAAGGAAGTCGCCGAGCTCGGCATGCCGGATTCGGCCCGACAAGGATGAGAAATTACGTTTTGCAGGCCTGGCTGATAAGCTTTTTATTCCCATGCACAGCTTCGAACGCCCTTCGGAACAAACTTTAGCATTAGTCACGCTCAAAAGCTTTCTGAACAATAGCATCCCAGAAGGCGCTTAATCCATAACTCAGCGTTGGAACGGCTTAGAAAGGATTCATTAAAATACGCGCCTTCAAATATGTCAGAACAGTTTCGACAAGCTGTCATTTCATTGCCGACGCTACCGCCCTCCTTACCGTACAAGGGTTGTGTTATTTCCAATGTATCGACATAGGTAAACACCGCCAGTACCAGAAGAGACTATTGTAACTATTGATACCTAATTGACCTCTTTTGCGGGACCCGGCCTGCAGGAGAGTGGGGCAAGTCAAACCGCGCCCAATCGACGTGATTGCCGAGAGAGCGCGGCATTGATGAAAAAAGCTCCATAAACCTACTACGGAACTTACGGGAAGAAGTTCACATATTCTTATGGGCGTCGGCGTAATCGACCTTGTAGTTGGTCGACACGACCCTGATCTACTGATGGAAGATAGGCCACTAGGCACATGGCGCGATGTCGAAGACCCGCTCAATCCGTATCACGACAACTTCGAGAAAGTCAGACCAGCGCCGGAGTCACCGCCTAGCCAATCGATGAAGCCAGCGGCCCCATTGCGACGCAACTTCAGCGAGCTTGCCAAGACACCCTGCCGTGGCTTATCTCTGTCTCGCTCGTTAGAAGGCTTCGCCGTTCGTGGCTGCCTCCCTAAAGCCGATTGTTTTTGAAAGAGTCAGATTTTCGGTAGCTAAATTCGTAGCACCGGCCAATTTTCCCTCTGAAGTTTAACCTGACTTTGAATCACTACTTTGGCGAGAATTGTCGCGCGTTGCGACATGTTAGG
>DATIOX010000243.1:0-14247 GCA_035472675.1 Candidatus Dormiibacterota bacterium | reverse complement strand
GGCTCCTTGCTCATCATCGCGGCTGCCTGCACCATTTTTTCCGCGGCTTGAAATTCGCCCTCGGCGTTGACGATCTTGGCGCGGCGTTCGCGCTCGGCTTCGGCCTGCTTGGCCATCGCGCGCTTCATGGTGTCGGGCAACGCCACGTCCTTCACCTCGACCGCCGTGACTTTGATGCCCCACGGCTCGGTTTGCCGGTCGATGATCTCCTGTAACTTCTGGTTGATCGCCTCGCGCTGCGAAAGGAGATCATCCAAGGGGGCCTGGCCGACCACGCTGCGCAGCGTGGTCTGCGCGATGAGCGAGGTGGCTTTGAGAAAGTTCTCCACTTTCACGACCGCGGCTTGCGGATCGACCACGCGGAAATAAACAACCGCATCGACTGTCACCGGCACGTTGTCGCGCGTCATTACTTCCTGCCGCTCGACGTTGATGGTCACGACGCGCAAATCCATTCGCACCATTCGGTCGACGATCGGGATGAGGAAAATCAGTCCCGGGCCTTTGGCACCAAGCAATTTTCCGAGACGAAAAATGACGCCGCGCTCGTATTCGCGCAGGATGCGGATCGCCTGCGGCAAGATGATAATGACAAGAATGATGACGGGCACAGCCCAGCCGATCAATCGCGGCAATGCTTCGATTAGTTCCATGGTTTTATCTTCCTTTAGTTTTCAGTTTTACTGTCAACCCTTGCACCGCTGCAATCTCAGCCTGCTCGTCTTTTCCGATAGGTGTATCGCTGATCGCGTTCCAATATTCGCCTTCGACAAAAATCCTGCCACGACGCGAATCGATTGGGGTCAAGGCAGTCACCGTTTTCCCGATGAGCGTTTCTGCCCCGACTTTCACCGGCAGCCGTTGCGCGCGCAGACCTTTTCCAATGACAAAAACAAAGAACGCCGCAGTAACGAGTGTCGCAGGAATAATGTAGTTGAGCGATAAACGAAACAGCGGATCGGCGCGATTGAAGAGCATGAGCGAGCCGATCAGAAACGCAATGACTCCGCCCACCGTCAACACGCCGTGCGTGGGCGCATAGACATCGAAGATGAACAGGATGATCGCGAGAGCGATCAACACCAGCCCGGTCACGTTCACCGGCAGGACCGCCGCCATGTAAAGGAAAAGGAGCAATGCAATCGCACCCGCAACGCCGGGCAGGATTGCGCCGGGTGTACTCACCTCGGCAATAATTCCGTACATGGCAATGAGCATGAGAATAAACATCACCTCGGGCCGCCAGAGTTTTTGAAAAACGTGTTCGGAGGCCGACATTTTGATCTCCGAAACCTCAGCGCCTGCAGTCTTGAGCGTCTTTCCATCCACCACGCGACC
The DNA here is from genome assembly GCA_035472675.1 of Candidatus Dormiibacterota bacterium. Taxonomy (GTDB): domain Bacteria; phylum Verrucomicrobiota; class Verrucomicrobiia; order Chthoniobacterales; family UBA10450; genus Udaeobacter. Next base: position 12,909 of record DATIOX010000243.1, on the reverse strand, counting down.
GTTCAATTTTTGCAACAAATCAGAGATATCCGGGGCGATGAGATCAATGACCTTTAATTGCAGCGCTTTCTCAGCGGTGATCGATGCACTTTCCTTTACTGCCGACTTGGCCCATTCGACATTGCGCTGCCGTTTGCCAGCGATTGTCTCGATGTAGCTCACGGAAAAGTTCTCCAACTTCTGTTTCATCGTTTCATCGATCTTTTCCTCCCCACCACCGGGAAAACCCCCGATCGAGACCGGATGCGCCGCGCCAATTGTCGTGGCCGGGGCCATCGCCGCGACGCTGGCGGCAACAGTGATGAAACAACCGGCGCTGGTTGCGGTCGCGCCCGTCGGAGCGACATAAACGACGATTGGCACAGGAGACCCAAGAAAGCTTTGCACAATCTTCTGCGTCGAATCGAGCAGCCCGCCCGGTGTATTAAGTTGAATGATTAGACATTGGGCATTCTGCGCTCGGGCTTCGTCGATGCTGCGCGAAATATAGCTCGCCGTGGCCGGCCCAATCGCTCCGTCGATATTAATAAGGGAAACCTTGTCCGCTGCGAAAACTGCGGACGCGCAAGCAAGCCAAAGGACCAGCGCAGCAACGCAGATGGAGGGGCGAGCTCCGCGAGCCCAAACACCGGTTGTAGATCTCGGATCGCTGGTTAGGCGTCGCGGAGCTCCGCCCTCCACTTTTGTCTGTCTTTCGTGGTGCGCTGCTCGACGGTGCGTAAGGTTATGCTCCTTTCATCGGCTGAAGTTTGATCGCCAAATCTTTCACTTCTGGCTTGACGATTTTCTCGTAATCGCGGTAGCTCATTTTGATCGCGTCCGTGTGCGTGCCCGCTTCGAACACGATGTAGTCTTGCTCCGCCAGGCTCTTGTCCACATACGTTGGCAAACCATAAAGATTACCAAAGGGCGGCATCGCTCCAATCGCGCAATCGAGGAAGAGCGACTTGAATTCCTGTTCTTGATCCAGCGAGACGGCGTTGCCGATCGCGTTCTGGACCTTCTCCAGATCGATTTGGTGATCCGCCGGCAGCACCATCATGAGATGCTGGTCGACCGATTTAACCATGACCACTTTGGCATGATGCCGGCCTTTCACATGCTCCACCTGGGCGATTCGTTGCGCGGTTACGGCCTCTGGATGATGCAGAACTTCATAAGAGACTTTGTTTTCATCCAAACACTCGATTAGTTGCTTAGGTATTTTCATGCCGCCTCCGAGTGCAAAAGTATCACTTTCCCGCGTGATCTCTACTCTCTCAAAACAAGTGGACACCGCCGCAAAGCTACCGAGACGCGAAAAAGTTATGTATGGCTACATGCGAAGTTTGCGAAAATGAATATGACAAGGCGTTTGAGGTGGTTGTAGCCGGCAAGCATCACACGTTTGATAGCTTCGAGTGCGCAATCCGCGCGCTGGCACCAGTGTGTCCGCATTGCAATTGTCGAATCGTTGGGCACGGAGTGGAAGCCGACGGCAAAATCTTCTGCTGTGTTCATTGCGCCCGTACAGCCGGCAAAACGCAGTTAAAAGACCGCGTCTGAGCCTTACACTAATGGCAGCGCGGTCAGTCGGGGCTTGGCTGTTTTAGTGGCTCGCGACTATTTTTGATGCAGGCGAGTAGCACGTTTCTTTTGCGATCCTTGCAGGTGTCGCTGACCAACGTAAACGTCAGCGTGTTTTCGTTAGGTCGACTAAACTTGTAAACGCCAGGGCCGTTGCAGCCTTTCGGAGTTTTGCCGCCGGTGCCTTGAATTGTAACGGTGTCCCCGGAGACTGTGTAGGTACCCCAGATATCGCGTTTGCCGTCATGATTTCTATCGACATCAAACGTGCCGTCGGCCTTCATGTTCAGACAGTGCCGAGTGAGTTGGTCCATTGTGCCGGCGAGCGCGGCCGGACCGGAGCGTGAAGTCGTCGCGCAACAAGCGACGAGCGCGATCAATGCGCTCGCGAAAAGAAGTTGGAGAAAGGATCGTATTTTTCATGGCGCCCATCCTGCATGGCACCGATCAGACCCTTCAAGCTTGGAACAAAGCGCAAGTTACAAGGAATGATTGCAAAAAGCTTCGCGACTGAAGTAGAAAGACTCCGTGGAGCAAAATCCGCCGCCAGTTCCCCTAGCGCCAAGACCCAACTGGTGGAAGCGAAACTGGAACTGGTTCGTGCCGGTTGGCTGCTTGAGCATGTTGGTATTGTTCGTCGCTTTTGTTTTCTCGATCGCGTTGATCGTATTCAGCGCAATGAAATCCACTGACGTTTACAAAGCTGCCTTGGGCCGGGCCCGAGCGCACCCTTCTGTAATCGAGGCCCTCGGCTCGCCGATCAAAGAGGGATTTCTTGTCTCTGGTAACACAAACGTGAACGGCGCATCCGGGGAAGCGAACCTGTCGATTCCTATTTCCGGCCCAAATGGAAAAGGGACGATTTACGTGGCAGCAAACAAGTCACTTGGTCGATGGAACTATTCGGGTCTCATCGTAGAGATCACAAAAACGCACCAGCGGATCGACCTTCTCCAGAGTCAGGTTCCGGCGAATTCGCCCTGACTTTTCCCCAGCAATCCGCGACAAAAAGAATTTCCGTTAGTGCAATTCTTTTTGGAATTCTCGCGGGGATCATTGGTATCGCGGCTGGATTATTTCTCGGCTTCGCTTTGGGCGCAGCGCTCGCAGCCGCATTTCATGTCTCTTCGTTTGAAGGTGAGGCCGGGTACTTTGCCGCCGCGATTGCGCTTATCGTGACGTGCATCGTCGCGCCAGGCTTGATTCTTCTCACGCTTTACTGGCGGGGCACAAGAGGGTTTTGGCTTTTCGCCGGGTTAATAACGGTTTGTTTATCGCTCGGCCTTATTGCGGTGTCCGGTTTCGGAATTTGGTATGCCGGTCAACCGCATGTTTTGAACATCAACGGGCCAACGCCGCTGCTCGAGTTTGAAGTGAAACCACCCGCTGGTCAGTCCGTCGAAAATCTGGCTGACGTTCAGCCAGAACTCGATACACCTCGCAATCGAATGCCGATGCCGGGATACTGGCACTCCGAGGCGCCTAAGGACGCAGGTGTGCGCGCCGGTTACGTGGAACTGTATTTCCGCACTTCGCAACGGCTCTTCGTGTTGAAATTTCCCGGCGACACAGACCGAATTTTCCGGCTCAAGCTGCCGGCGAACCCAATGAGGGCGAAATACCGCTCCTGGTCCGACTGGCAAAACCCGGACTTTGTAGCCAAAGGGGGCGAGCAGCCCTCTCACCCCTGTGGCGGAAACGAATGTCAGATTCGCTACAAAATGGATTACCAGGACCGATAGACTTGATTGCCACTTTGATGGACCGGTCGCCGCGGCGACTCCTCAACGCGTTGGCAAGAAAATTGCCGCCTGATATTGGCGCCTTCGGCGTTTCCTCTACCATCGGTTCCGAGCCGGACTGGCATTTTCAGGACAAGCCGATGCATCCTTGCCTTGTTACGCACGAGCGCATGGTTTACCTCTAGCGCGGCGCGCGTAAGTTGCTGAGATGTCGATTTCTGAGGAACAGGTGAAGAACGCATTAAAATCGGTGAGATATCCCGGTTTCACTCGGGACATTATCTCATTCGGCCTTGTGAAGTCGGTCCAAATTGAGGATAGCGAGGTCAGAGTCCAGCTCGCGCTGGCGACGAACGATCCGAACGTGCCAGCGACAATTAAGAACGATGCCGAAAAAGCGCTGCGCAGGATTAATGGCGTTCAGAGTGCGAAAGTTTTGATCGATATTCATGCTCCACCAGCAGGCGCAGGCGCCGGGATGGGTGCAACCCGAATCCCCGGGATCAGGCACGTGATCGCAGTGGCAAGCGGCAAAGGCGGCGTAGGGAAATCGACTGTTGCAGCAAATTTGGCGGTCGCCTTGGAACAAACCGGAGCCCGCGTAGGCCTGTGCGATTGCGACATCTATGGTCCGAGCATTTCATTGATGTTCGGCACGCGCGAGCGGCCAATGGCGACGGAAGAAAACAAAATCGTCCCGATTGAACAATACGGATTGCGGCTCATGTCCATGGGGTTTTTGCTGGACGACACTTCACCGGCAATTTTGCGCGGGCCGATGGTCACCCGTTACACCCAGCAATTTCTTCGACAAGTGGAATGGGGTGAACTGGATTATCTCGTGCTCGATTTGCCTCCTGGTACTGGCGACATCCAGCTCACGATTGTCCAAACGGTCGCACTTTCTGGCGCGATTATCGTAACCACGCCTCAGGAAGTTGCGCTCATCGATGCTCGCAAAGCCGCTACCATGTTCGAGAAGGTCAACGTGCCGGTGCTCGGACTCGTTGAGAACATGAGCTATTTTGTTTCTCCGTCAGACAGTAAACGTTACCATATCTTTGGAAGCGGTGGTGGCGAACGCGAAGCGAAGCGGCTCCGTGTCCCGTTGCTTGGTCAAATTCCCATCGATATCGCCACGCGTGAGTCGGGTGATCGCGGGATCCCAATCGTCGGAGAAGATCCAGAGTCCGCCGTTGCAGCCGAGTTCAAAAAAGTCGCCCAAAGTCTTCGTAAGACCCTGCCCTAACAAGATGTCCGCAACTCGCCAGTGCGGACGAGAGTTAAATAAATACCGTCGCCCTTCCGTCGAAATGGCTGTGGCACCAGCTTCGAGCCAAAAGATCGACAGGGATGTCGATACCACGCGGACGCGCCGATTGTGTTGACTTGTCCCTAATTTTATGAAAGACAATCCTGAGATGCCGTCGTTAGAGGAGGATCAATCTCAATTTGTTAAGAATTCGGTCCTGTACAAGGAGTTTCTCGCGGAGCGTGCCGAGATTCTGAAACACAAGTGGATCGAAAGCGAAAAGGCCGGAAGAGATATCGGCTTCGAAAAGGCCTTGCTGGATTGGATCATGAAACATCGTTCCAACTGGCGAGACCGACGAAGAAAGGAGGCGCGCACCGAAAAGTCCGCCTCCTAATTTTTTTGTTCCTTTAATGCGATCCTGTGAGGTCGCGAAGGAAACGCATGAAACAAGCAAAACAAAAGAGATCTGGTGCCGCTGTCCCTATCATGGACGCGGAGGCAATTCGTGGAGCGCTCCGACGAATTGCGCACGAAATTGTTGAACGAAATCCGCAACTGACGCACGTCGTGTTAGCGGGAATTCCGTCGCGCGGAGTGGAGATCGCCCAGCGCGTCGCCGCTTTTATTCACGAGATTGAGAAGGTCCAGGTTGAGACTGGTGTTATCGACGTGGCGATGCATCGCGATGATGTGGGAACGCGTTCTGAATTGCCGATCGTTCGCGAATCGAAACTCCCGCTGCCGCTGGAGGAACGCAGCGTCATCGTTGTGGATGACGTTCTTTACACCGGCCGCACTGTGCGCGCCGCCATGGACGCCATCAACTCATTTGGGCGGCCGGCACGAATTCAGCTTGCCGTACTAATCGACCGCGGCCATCGCGAGCTGCCCATTCGACCCGATTACGTCGGCAAGAATTTACCCACTGGGACGCGAGAACAAATTCAGGTGCGCCTGCAAGAAACGGACAACGAAGCCGACGCAGTGTGGCTGGGAAGGGAATCATGATGCGACGCGAATCGATTCTGGGGAGCGCAGGCTGCCAGCCTGCAGCATTCGGCAACTTGCCGAATGCACCGAGGCTCAATTCGCTCATGAATATCAATCGATGTTGGCGGCAAGCTGCCGCCAAGTACAGGCTAGCAGCCTGTGCTCCCCAAACATGACGACGCGCTGGACACGAAAGGATCTGCTCGGCCTGCGCGAGCTATCGGCAGACGAAATCAACTTTATCCTCAAGACGGCTGACGCATTCAAGCAAGTCGGCACCCGCGAGATCAAGAAGGTGCCGTCGCTGCGCGGAAAGACATTGGTGAATTTCTTTGTCGAGCCGAGCACGCGGACGCGTACCTCTTTTGAGCTGGCCGCGCTTCGGTTGAGCGCGGACGTGATCAATATCTCGGCAACCACCTCCAGCCTGACCAAAGGTGAAACGCTCAAAGATACTGCGCGCAATCTGGAGGCATTGCATGCCGATATTCTCGTCTTGCGTCACGGCTCAGCTGGCGCGCCGCAATTTCTGGCGAATCGGTTGAAGGCCAGCGTGATCAACGCCGGCGATGGCTCGCACGAGCATCCCACTCAGGGATTGCTCGACCTTTACACAATCCGCGAGAAGCGAGGACAAATTGCTGGGCTACGCGTGGCAATCGTCGGCGATATTTTGTTTAGTCGCGTGGCGCGCTCGAACATTTTTGGTCTGCTCAAGCTCGGCGCGCGCGTGACGCTGGTCGGCCCGAGCACACTGGTACCGCGCGAATTTGAGAAACTCGGAGTCGAAGTTTCTCACAAAATCGATGAGGTACTACCCAAAGCCGATGTGGTGAACCTTTTGCGCATTCAGCACGAACGCCAGCGCAGAGAATATTTTCCCGGAATCAGCGAATACATTCGCTTCTTCGGTCTCACCAAAGAACGCGCCAAACTTTTGAAGGCCGATTGCCTGATTATGCATCCCGGTCCCATCAACCGCGGCGTCGAGATCGATAGCGAGGTCGCCGATGGAAGGCATAGCGTCATTCTCGATCAAGTCACGAACGGCCTGGCTGTGCGCATGGCTATTCTCTATCTGTGCGGAGGAATCTCGACGTGAGCACGACAATCATCCGAAACGGCCGCGTGATCGATCCCGCAAACAAGCGAGATGAAATCGCCGATCTTTACATCGCCGACAGAAAAATCGCCGGCTCTAAATCCGGCGCCCGGGAGAAGTTCACCCGCCGGGGCGGGAAGTCAGATGTCGAAGAGATTGACGCGAAAGGTTTGATCGTTGCGCCCGGTTTGATCGACATGCACGTCCATCTGCGCGAGCCCGGATTCAGTCACAAGGAAACGATCGAGTCGGGCGCACGCGCGGCGGCCGCCGGCGGGTTCACCACTATTGTTTGCATGCCGAATACTTCGCCGGCCGCAGACAATCCCAGCACGATTGCGTGGATCAAAGATCGCGCGGCCCAGGTGGCATGCGTGAATGTTTTACCAGCCGGCGCAATTTCAAAAGGTCTCGCAGGGGAGGAACTCGCGCCGATCGGGTCCCTTGCGAAGGGGGGTGTTGTGGCGATCACGGATGATGGTCATTGCATTCAAAACCATGAGGTGATGAGACGCGCTGTCGAGTATGCTCGCATGGTTGACCTGCCTGTGCTCGATCATTGTCAGGACTACAATCTGGTCGGGAATGGAGTTGTGCATGAGGGTTATTGGAGCACGCTCCTTGGGTCACCCGGCTGGCCAGCGGCCGGCGAGGAAGCGATAGTCATGCGCAACATTTTGCTCGCGGAACTTTGCAATCATCCGATTCATTGCCAGCACCTCACTACAGCAGGCAGCATCCGGTTACTTCGGGAAGCCCGCAGGCGCGGCGTAAAAATAAGCGGCGAGGTTTGCCCGCATCACATCGCGCTAACCGACGAGGCGATCCAAAATTTCGATACTAACCATAAAATGAATCCGCCGCTACGCTCGCAAACAGATGTCGATGCATTGCTGGAAGGCATCGCAGACGGGACCTTGTCGATCCTGTGTTCCGATCACGCGCCGCACGCGGAATTTGAAAAGGAAGTTGAGTTCGACGTTGCGCCATTCGGTATCATTGGATTGGAAACGGAGCTCGGTCTTTTTATCGATCGTCTCGTGCACAAACACGCCAAGATCGATATCGTGCGTTTGATCGAGATGTGCACGATTGAGCCCGCCCGATTGTTGAAGTTGGACGCCGGCACCTTGTCGCCGGGCGCCCGCGCCGATGTCACGCTAATCGATCCGGCTTTGAAGTGGACCGTTAGTGTTGATCAGTTTCAATCGGTCTCTCGCAATTCGCCTTTTAACGGCTGGAAACTGAAAGGTCGCGCGGTACGAACAATCGTCGCGGGGAAAACCGTTTGGAAGTTATAGTGGCAGCCGTGTCGGCTGATTGATCTTGAACCGCAGGCGGCACGCCTGCCGCTACAGATTTACCCCGCGACGTATCCGCCCTGGATGTAATTTTCCAAGTGTGCGATTGCGGCCTGCTGACAGGAAATGACGTGCTTGACGAGGTCCCCGATCGAGATCACACCCACCACTTGATCGCCTTCGACCACGGGCAGATGCCGAATGTGTTTATCGGTCATTAGGCGCAAACATTTCTCCACCGGTTCGCGCGGATGCGTAACGGTCACATTGGTTGACATAATCTCGGAAACTTTGGTTTCCCGGGAACGTTTGCCGCGGAGGAAAATCTTGCGGGTGTAATCGCGCTCGGAAATGATCCCATTCAATCGATCGCCATCCATCACCAACAACGCGCCGACATTTTTTTCGTCCATCATTTCAATCGCTTCAGAAACCAGTGCGTCGGACCGAATAGAGAAAATATCTTTGCTTTTCTGATTCAGAATCGCGCCAATGGTGCCGCTCACATCCATATCATCCAGAAAATTTTTGCCGACGAAACAACAGCATCTTCAAGATAAGGCAAGACCGCCCTGCGACGCAAAACAAAATAAACCACGGCGAATCCGTCCCGCGACGGACCGTCGCCCCTTTGTGAATTCTCCACCCGCTAGCAAGCCCCTATCGGAACGTAGCCAGATATCTCCGTGGAGCGAGCTTGGGCGGGCGTTTTCCATTAACAATCGCGCCGGCCACTGCGATGTAGGGAAGTTCCCGCCGATCTGCTGCACAGCGTAACATCAGTCCGCCACGGCTCATGTCGCCGCGACCAACGAAGTCCACGGGAAATCGGAGCCGGTGGCCAAAACTCGCCAGCAGAACATTGACATATTTTCCTGTGGCAATGCTGCCGAGAAGGATGATCTCGCTCCGAGGCGGCAGTTTGTTCGCGAGAACACGCGCGTCTCGCTCAATCGGCGCTCGATAACGCGGATCGTCGTTGTGAATATCGACCGTGGCGAATTCACGCAGGTCATCGAGACGGATATCCATTTTGGCATCGACAAGGCCACCAGTGGGCGTGATCACAAACACACCGGGGATTCCGGGCGCGGGACGCGCAAACGCAGTCGCGTATGCGATCTTACCACGAAAGTAGAGGCCGCTGAGAAAGGTGAACACCTCGGCGATTGGCGCGCCTCGTTTATCGCGCAATCTTCGTGCGAGTTCGAATTTCGCCCGGTCGCTCAGGATCATCCGCGCTCGTTCACCACCGGCGTGGGCGGGTGAGAGAAGGAAGATCCGGCAACGGTTCGTGTTTTCCATTTCAATCTGATTGTCGGATTCAATTTTCGAATGCGTTGCTCTCTTTATCATGGCAGTCACTTAATGAACATACCGGTCGAGAAAACAAATACCCGGACTCGTTCCCGCGATTCGAACGGCACGTCGTAATGAAATTCAATTGCAACGCTGAGTGGGGGAAATAACTTCGAGACATCATGGCGCGCGCCGGCGGCAAGAAGGGTATGCCGCATTTGTTTTCAGGCCTCGTTGCCTCGAGCCTGGCGACGGCCGTGTTGTTCGCTGGACGAATGGTTGCCATTCATCTGGAACACACCACCCTTCCCTCAACCGCTCCGGAGTTGTTTCCGCTTAAAAACCAGGGACTCGCCTTTCAACGCGCTGCTGTGCATACGCCGAATGTACTGCCGCTTTACGGCACATCGGAATTAATAACCCCTTCGGTTCCGGAGAGGGCGAGCCTTTTTTTTCGCAGTGCGCCAACAGGTTTTCAAGTCTCGCCCATTGGTGGTGGAGGCGCGAACCTACTGGTCATGTTGCAAAAAGTCGGCGCACTCGGCTCGGACTTGCGTGGCAAAAAACTCGTCATCTCGCTTTCACCCGGTTGGTTCTTGAAGGTCAAGTCCGGGCGGAAGGGCTACGAGGCAAATTTTTCGCCGATGGCAGCGAGCAAAATGATATTCGGGACCGGGCTGGATTTCGAGCTGAAGCGGGACCTCGCTTCACGCATGCTTGAATGTCCGAGCACTCTCGAAGGGAGGCCAGTGCTTAAATTTGCGTTGAGGCGGCTGGCTTCAGGCCGTTGGCTGGATCGGATCGTTTTCTGCGCGCTTTGGCCAGCCGGAAAACTGCAGACCGTCTTGATGGCGTTGCAGGATCATTTTGCAGCGCTCAATTACATTCGGGATCAGATTAAGCCAGCTCCGCGACCACATCCGCAAGTACTCGACTGGTCGAAGCTGATTGCAAAAGCAAGCGAAACCAAGTCCCCTGATGCAGGTAACGTTAAAAAAGCTTTGACCTTCGATGCACCAGTCGTTTGGGGGTCTCGTGACACGGCGTTCCGGAGCAACATGAACGCGTCCTCCGGATGGAAAGACTTGGAGTTGCTTTTGCGCACACTCGCGCGGGTTCACGCGCGAGCACTAATTCTCAGTATGCCCATAAGCGGAAACTTTTACGACCATGCCGGCATCTCGCGGTCGGCTCGCGAAGATTATTACACGAAGCTTCGCGCACTCGTGCAACGATACCATTTTCCGTTAGTGGAATTTAAGGGACACGACGAGGACCCGGCATTTCTTATCCGTCACGAAAGCCACCTCACTGCGAAAGGCTGGATGTACTACAATCGCGTCCTTGATGATTTCTTTCATGGGCGTATGCCCCGGAGTTGACAAGTTAAACGATGTTTGACGGATCGTCGTTGTGAATGTCAACCATTGCGAATTCGCGAGCGCGAGCCTGCCCCATGTCTCCGATCTTGCTTTTTGACTGCGAGATGGGAAATAATCCGGCCATGCGTTGGGCCTGGTCATTCAAACCTCGCGTAAGTGACGATCAAAATGGAGAAGATAATCACTATTCAGCAGGCGATGCCTGCCCCGATTTCCTATGCGTCGGGGCTCAAAAAGGCGGAACTTCGTGGCTTTATCGGCAGCTTGAACGACATCCTGATTTCTGGATGCCTCCGGTAAAGGAACTGCACTATCTCAACAGTCTAAATAAGACGAGACAGTTCCATCCTCCGCGCTGCCGAGACCGGCGGGATGCCTCCTTTCTCGATAGCATGAAAAACCTGAGCGCCCTGTCCTACATCGATCTGGAGAATTACGGGAGGTTGTTCGAGCACAAGGGATCGCTTGTCTCCGGTGATATCTCGCCAGCCTATTCGACAGTAAGTGATGAAATCATTCAGCGAGTCGTCAATTGCTTCCCAAATTTAAAGGTGATCTTTCTAGCTCGCGACCCCGTTGACAGAGCGTGGTCACAATTGTCCATGGGCGTTCGTCTCGGAATGATTACTCCGTTTGATGCGACCGATGCTGACGAAGTGATTCGGAATTTGCTGAATCCCGGGGTGCTCCTGCGCTCACATCCCAGTAAGATCGTGGCACGCTGGAGACGCTATGTTCGTCCAGATCTTTTCCGCATCTTCTTTTTTGACGACCTGGAGAAGAATCCTGCGGAACTGCAACGCTCGATCCTCCAGTTTTTAGGCGCTGATCCTAACAAGTCTAACGGCCGATTAAAGGCGGACGACAACCAGGATGCCAACAGGAAGAAACTTCGGCTCACCGACAAGGTGCGGTCCAGGGTAGCTCAGTTTTTTGAACAGGAATTGAAAGCCTGCGCTACAGAACTGGGCGGGCCGGCGAAACAATGGCCCGCACGATATGGTTTTTCGCTGATGATCTTCTTCCTGCAACTGGTGGACGACTTCGACATCCTAATCTGGTGTGATTGGATCGCTTGAGGAAGGAAAGAGGCCTCCTACTCGCGGTGCAGGGCCCGATTTTCTCTGTATCGGCGCCCATAAAGCCGGAACCACCTGGCTTTATCAGCAACTCGATTCCCATCCAGATTTCTGGATCCCTCCTGTAAAGGAGCTGCATTACTTTGATCAGTTGAGCAGGGTTCAACGCGCAGCTCGTCCGCGCTGCAGAGATGAACGCGATCTTCGATTTCTGGAGCGGCTACAGAGTCTCAACGCTGAACCGGGCATCGACCTCGAGAATTATGGGCGACTGTTTGAACCCAAGGCATCGCTCATTTCCGGTGATATTTCGCCGAATTACTCGACGCTGAGTAATGAAGTCATTCGAGAAATCGTCGGATACTTCTCAAACTTAGAGGTGATCTTTCTGGCGCGCGATCCGGTTGAGCGAGTGTGGTCGCATTTGTCCATGGAAGTACACTATCGTCAGATTGAGCCGTTTGACGCGACCGACATCAACGAAGTCAATCGGAATTTGCTCCGCCGAGGGATGCTCTTGCGTTCATATCCGAGTGCCGTCGTCACGCGATGGAAACGCTACGTCGATCCAGAGCGGTTTCGCGTTTATTTCTTTGATGACCTGCAAAACAATCCCGCTGAATTGCGGCGCTCCATCCTTCGTTTCCTGGGCGCTGATCCAGACAAGCCAGGCAGCCGATTGAGCCCGGATTACAACAGTTGGACCAGGATGGAAAAGCTTCCGCTCACAAACAAGGTACGATCGCATCTGGCTCGGTTCTTCAAAAAGGAACTGAAGACCTGTGCAGCACGCCTGGGCGGGCCGGCCAAGGATTGGCCTGCACGCTACGGTTTTTAGTGCCGTAAGTCTGAAGTTTAGCAGCCACTCTCGATTCATGGCCGACTGCGTTTCTTAAAACTCAACACTTTTAACTGCCTGTCAGGCGCGCTTCTGCCAGATCGAGGTCACGCTGAATACGCCGCAACGCGTCGTCGTTAATCACGCGTTCGTTTCGCAAACGAATGATGGTTTGCCTTTCAACACGCAGCGCTTCGCCTTGTAAACGCTGATATTGCGGAGTGGCGATTTCGCCACGGCAATCGTCGGGGTTCTCGGCGCAAAGTTGTAATTGCTCCACGCGTTCGTCGTACTCGGCGCGCAAACGATCCACTGTGTCGGGCGAAAACTCGCCGCTGGCACGCAGTTTTCCGAT
>DATIOX010000242.1:0-15054 GCA_035472675.1 Candidatus Dormiibacterota bacterium | reverse complement strand
CTCAGGATGATATCTGCTCTTTTGGCGCTGCTTCTTTTTTTGACTGGCGCTTGACCAGCGTGATTTGCTTGATGCGCGCTGAATCGGACGGGCTCCACGTCGCCACCTCGGGATCGTCCTTGAAAGCATTGTGGACGAGACGCCGTTCGTAGGAATTCATCGGCTCGAGCTGAAGAGAGCGACCGGTAATGCGTACACGTTCGGCCAATTCCCGAACCCGTTGCACGATGCGGTCTTCGCGCATGGAACGGTAATGCTCGCAATCCACGATTACCTTTTCAGCATCCTTGTCCCTGGATTGTAGTAGCCGGTTAAGCAAAAACTGGATGGCCTCCAGAGTCTCGCCGTTGCGCCCAATCAGGCGACCACTTTCCTCTGTATAAATCTGCAGCGTCGGGTTGCCGCCCTCATTACTGGTCTCCTCGATTTGCACTACGAAACCGAGATAACCCAGCAAAGTATCGAGCAGATCTTTCGGCGTCATCATCGTTTTCGCTTTGCACTTGGCGTGACTTTTTCCAGTGTGGGCATGGGTTGTCGTTTATTCTGATAAAATTGCAAGATGCTGAAAAGATTCTGTGCGGTGTAATACAATGCCAGAGCTGCAGCAAAATTGTAGCAGATAAATAAAAAGATGAGCGGCGTGAACATCATCACGCGTCGCTGAGTCGGATCTCCGGTTTTTGGCGTCATCGCCATGAGCCAAATCTGTGTCAAGGCCATCAGGATCGGGATGATATTTACGGGCCAACCGAGCAGTGGCAGATGCGCTATTGTGTCGGGCTGGGAAAGGTCCTTTACCCAAAGGAATCTTGCGTTCCGCAATTCCACCGCCTGGCCCAGCATTTTGAAGAGACCGAAAAAGATCGGAATTTGAATCATCATCGGCAAACAGCCACCGACCGGATTGATGCCGTACTGTTTGTAAAGCTTCATCAACTCCTGATTCATCCGAGTCGGATCGTCTTTGTATTTATCCTTTAGCTCCTGCATTTTCGGCGACAGCGCGGCCATCTGACGCATGGACCGGTTTGCTCGATTTTGGATCGGCCAGAGCGTGAGCTTGATAATCGTGGTGAGAGCCAGAATGGCGAGACCGTAGTCGTGCAGCCAGCTGTGGAGCAGGTTCATGAAATTGAGCAGCAACTGGCACACGATCTTGAACACGCCGAAGTCCATCACCTCCGCTTCATTGTGCGAGAGCTGCGCGAGGCGATGGTAGAGTTTCGGGCCCGTATAGATTTCGAAACGCGCGTTGTATGTTTGACCGGGTTGCAATTGAAATCCGGGCATCCCAAGCGCTCCCTCGATGGCAGGTAATTTTTGGTCCGGCCCGTAATCGATATCGAAGCGCCGGCCCCATACGCCAGTGGCCTTCGCCGTGAGTGGCGCCACGAGTGTTGTGAAAAACTGATTACTCACCGCAACCCATTCCGCGCCGGCGATATTCTCCTGGAAATAAGGCCGCGCCGCGCGCTGGCCGAGGCCAAGGAATCCACCGCTGCTACCAAACCAACCGACATCGATTCCTTTTGCCTTTCCATCGATGGACCAGACAAGGCGCGTGTAAGAAGGATAATCTTTGGGATGAATGGGCGCTGCCGACCCAAGCGCCACAAAATAGCCAGCGTTTTGGTATGGCTTACTCCCCCGGTTCTCGAGATCGACATCCATTTCGATCACGTAGTTGTCTTTGTTCTCCGGGGATTTTTCGAAGAAGAACTTTTTCCGAATGGCGACTTGCTCGGCTGTTGTCCCCTCAAATTGCACAACCGAATTTGATACAGTCGACGCGGTAAACTCAGAAAGTGCTGGCGCCGATGGCTGCTCAATGATTGCGCCGATTGGCGTGTTCAGCGCCGAATTCAACACAACGTGCTGTCCTTTCTCAGCCATCTGCCTCAGGAGAACGGCTTCCTTGATACCGCCTCCGCGATTCGTTAGACGCAACTCAACATCCGAGTTTCGCAGCGTTTCTATCTTCTCAGCAAAACTCGGAACCGGCTCGGCGGTCTTCGGCGTAATTTCCGGGGTAGCCGGTGGCGGGGAAGCTTCAAAAACTTTCGGGCTTGCCGTCGGCGACGCTTGCCCTGACGCAACATTGACCGGCGGGGGTCGCGGCGGCATCTGTTTTGCCACGTAAATTTGCCACGCTACGAGCCCGATGACGCAAAGGGCAACGACAATCCACGCAGTTCGATCCATAAACGGTAAGTCGTCTTTGAGCGGCTACTCAGCAGAGCCAGACCCAACGGTCAAACTGGGTTCAAGATGCTCAATGCCTACCGCGGCGGATAAGCTTGACGCCAAATTTTTGCCACTCGGAACCGGATCATATCCACATCCGCCCCAGGGGTGACATCGCGCCAGGCGTTTTAATCCTAGCCAGCTTCCGCGGCCGATGCCGTGTGTCTCTACCGCTTCCAAAAAATATGCCGAGCACGTCGGCGTGAATCGGCAGCCCGAATCAGGTCCGCACAGCAAACCCAGAAGCGGCGAAAGCGTGCATTGATAAACGCGAATTATAGAACGAAGCAGCCAGACCATCAGAGCAGGATAGAAGCGCGTCTTGCGAGACGCAACCATTCATCTTCCAAGGCGCGATAGCTCGCGTTCGCAGCGTCGCGCTTTGCAATGACCACCATCCAAGAGTCCTGTCGCAAATCATGCTGGTGCTGGCGCACAATCTCACGCAAACGGCGCCGAACACGATTGCGAACTACCGCGCTTCCCAGGCGACGAGAGGTAATGAAGCCGACACGACACAATCCGGAATTCTCGACTACCGTTGCGTTGACTGTTAGCAGTTTGCCGCGGCATACCAGGCCGTCTCGTTTTACGCGCTCGTATTCGGACGCGCGCGTCAAGCGACGCGCTTTTGAAAAAGAGAACGGACGTCCCATGGACATCATTGATTGTTGACCTTGTGACTGTCCATCGTGAATCGCCTACTACGAGTCTCAGAACCAGAGAGTTTTCGCGAGGTGGAATTGCGCGCGCAAGACGCCTCTCTCAATGTGCGCATCCGTACAGCAAAAGTCTTCTCCCCGAGAACCCCGGGAGAAGACTTCGCGAAGAGGAAAGCCGACGAACCTAGGGAGTAGGCGAGGCCTCAACAGGAGATTCGCTTGTCCCACCAGTAGACGTTGACGTTCCAGTGGAGGATTCCGTTGTCGAAGCCGGACTGGTTGTTTCAGTTGTTGTCGGCGGACTCGTGGCCGCCGGACTTGTCGCGGGCTCAGTTGTCTCGGTCTTTTGCTCGCACGCCGCGAGGAGCGCGGCACCGGCCAGAATACAGATGTATTTTTTCATAGTGTTAATTGGAAGAGGCATATTGCTTTAACAGTTTAATCGGAGCAAGGCAGTTTTTGACCGCATTCGATTCTACTTTTTAAAAGCAAATGCTTGGTGCGCGTCGATTAAAGGGCCTCGTATTTGAGTCCATGCGCCTCCGCCACCGCCTTGCAAGTAAGCCGTCCGTCGCGCGTGTTAATGCCACCAATGAGTGCCGGTTGTTTTTTACATGCGCCATCGAGACCGAGATCGGCGAGCAATTCTACGTAGCGGAACGTCACATTTGTAAGCGCCTGCGTAGCGGTGCGTGAGTAGGCTGCCGGCATGTTCGCCACGCAATAATGCGTGACACCTTCCTCCACGTAAACTGGATCATGGTGCGTGGTGGGTCGCGAGGTCTCCGCGCAACCGCCTTGATCGATGGAAATATCCACGAGCACGCTGCCCGGCTTCATTTTTCGCAGCATCTGCCGCGTGATTAACTTCGGCGCCTTCGCTCCCGGCAAGAGCACGGCGCCAATCAGCAGATCGCAATCCGCCATCAAGTCCTGCAAGTTTGCCTCGCTTGAATAAAGCGTATTGGTATTTTCCATCGCCAGGTCGAGATAACGCAGACGTTCCAAATCAACATCAAGGATCGTGACTTCCGCACCCAGGCCTGTTGCAATGCGCGCTGCATTCACACCCGACGTCCCGCCGCCCACAACAACAACGCGTCCAGGCAAAACCCCCGGCACACCGCCCAGCAAGACCCCGCTGCCGCCGTTGTATTTGGCAAGAAAATTGGCTCCCATCACCGCTGACATGCGACCTGCGATCTCGCTCATCGGCTCCAGCAGTGGCAAACGATGATTGACCTGAATCGTCTCATACGCCACTGCGGTCACGCCCGACTTCAGCAACGCTTCAGTAAGAGATTTACTCGCCGCCAGATGCAGATACGTGAAGAGGATTTGACCCTTACGCAGCAATGGGAACTCTGCCTCGAGCGGCTCTTTCACTTTCACAACCATGTCACCCCGCGTGAAAACTTCTTTCGCTTGATCGACAATCTCAGCGCCGGCTTTGACGTATTCTTCATCCGGATAACCCGAGCCAATACCGGCGTTCTTTTGTACCACGACTGGATGACCCCGCCTCGTGAGTTGACTCGCAGCCGATGGCAGCAGGGCGACGCGTTGCTCCTGCTCTTTAATTTCTTTAGGGATACCAATGACCATGTGGAAAGTGAGAAGTGATTAGTGATTAGTGAGAAGAAGGAATCAAGCCAAATTACTTCTCACATCTCGTCTCTCACGCTTCATCAGTTCAGCGACGGATCGTCTGGCGCGGCAGCGAGCATTTTATACCACGGTCCCAGGCCGCGCATGATTTCGAACCAAAGGTTCGGCAGACGATCAAGTTTAAGCACCGAGGGACTGGCCTTTTGAAGAAGCCAGGCTTTCTGCTTCATCTCGCTTTCAAGCTGTCCCGCTCCCCAGCCCGCATAGCCTACAAACGCGCAAACTGTAATTACTTTTTTCGGGTCAACGGCACCGCTTGTTTCCTCTAGACCGACATTGTGATTGAGCTTGAGCCCTTTGCTCTGGTGCCATTCAAACGCTGCAAACATCAGTTGATTTTTCCCCACAGGTCCGCCGAGAAAAACGGGCACCTCCGCGAGTTCGGCAGGTGGTGCCTCGGTGACGAGATCGGCTACCTGTCTGTCGAGTGGGCGATTGATGATGACACCCAAAGCCCCCTCGCCGGGGTCATGCTCGGAAATGAAAAGCACTGTGCGTCGGAAATTCGGATCGAGCATTTTGGGATGAGCGACCAGCAATGAACCAGCAAGGCTGCGCGCGGCTTGCTCATCATCGAAATTCCGCATGTAAAACTAGAGACTGCGACGGGCGGTCGCGCAACCCAGGTCACGCAATCGAATCTCGCACGCGCAGACACGCAGGAGAAATGCCGAAATCCGAATCACGAAGGGACACATCGAGCCTTCGTCATTCAAACATTCGGGTTTATTTCGTCATTCGTCATTCGTGCTTCGTTATTCACTTCATTCCTCATTCGTTATTTTTTCCAGCCTCATCCTTCCGTGCGAATTTTTTCATATAAAATTTGTTGCGATCTGCCGGAAGCTCGTTTAGTAGCCTCGAAGTTTTTTAAGATTGTTCTGGGGGGAACAGCCGCCCTTCACGCCTATCGGGTGTGGGGGGCGGTAATTTTTTAGGGCGAAATCCAAATGATGAACGACGAAGAGGCGACAGGCTAAGAATAAGCAAATAAAGCCGTCCACTCATTCGTCGTTGTCATTCGTCATTAATTCGGCATTCGTCATTCGTGCTTTGTCATTCTGTCTCTAGATCAGGACGGATCTCTTGGCCGCTCGTAATCACTTTAATCGCGTTCATCATCGCCATGGTGGTCGTAATCATTTTTTGGCGCATCGAAACCTGGCCGGCCCGCACAGCACAACAAAGCACCGCCGAGCTTGAGAAGCTGGGCAAGGATTTACGCAGCGCTTTTATCGACATCGCGCATTTGCAGCCGCGCATCACGATTAACAACCGTGTCTATATGGAACAGACGACGCCCGTAAGCGAACTGGTTGTTTTGTCACGACGCATCGAAGTTGAACACGAACTGCTCCATACGTGGGTGGGCAGTTCGAAGCGTGTAAAGTTACATGGCACATTCATCGTCAAAGCCGGCTTCGATCTACAGCAAAACCTGTCGGTCGATATTCGCCCCAATGAAATCATCGTTCAGCTGCCGCACGCTCGGATCCTTGGTATCGAGCAGGAGCAGGTGGACGTCCTCGCGTTTGAAAATGGATTGTGGAACCGCATTTCAGGGCAGGACATGCAAAGCGAATTATCGATCCTGCCGGAGCTTGCACGGGAAAAAGCAGCAGAAAGTGACTTGCCAACCGCAGCCGAGCGCACGTTGCAACAACAAATCGAGCAACGCGTACATGCACCGCAACCACTGCATTTGATTTTCAAGGGTGGCCCTGCAAATGAAGCCAAATGAATGACGAATATCTAACGACGAATCAATGTTTAAGCTCGAACGACCAAACAGAGACCATGACCGCCTGTTTTCTTAAGCTTCGTCATTTGGACTTCCTTTGGCATTCGTCATTCGCACTTCGTCATTCACAGAAATCTAAATGCCCCTAAAAAGTCGATTTCTCTTCGCTAGTCTGTTTCTTCTACTCGCGGCGTTGCTGGCACTTTGGTTTACGCCATTTGCCGTTTCCCATGGTGTTCGTTGGTGGATTTGGTGGAGAGCGCGACAGGAGGGTTTCATTGTTAATATCGAGAAGATCGATGCACCGTTCCTGCGTGCGGTTGCGATCCGGCAGCTGCGCCTGAGAAACGCACACGATGACACGCTCCGCATCGATCTTACAATCACCGATGCGACGTTCGACTTGAACTTCAAGCATATCCTCCTTCACAGACGAGGTCGCGCCATCCGCAAACTGTCGATTCGGGAGTTGCACGGGGAGTTGCGCCGAAGCAATCCAACTGTGCGAGCGATAAGCCCGCGTGGATGGGCAACACTGCACCGAATGCTTCCGGAAGAACTGACTGTCGCCGGCTCGGAGGTGCGGATTGAAAACGGGCCGACGCTTGTTTTGTTGCGAAACGGATTTCTATCCGCGACTCAGACCGAAGCGGGCCGTTTTAGCGCTGCCGAGGTGATGATAGCATCGCCGTGGTTCCACCAGACGTTTTCGCAATTGCGCGGTGCAACTCATTGGGAAGCTGATCATCTGACGATCGCCGGGCTCACTTTGACACATGGCCTCGATCTGCAGTCCGCTACGGCGGACTTGTCGCGCCTGGGAAACCAACGCGTGGGATTGCAGTTCGACGTTGACGCGTTTGGAGGAAAAATCCGCGGAAACATTTCGCACGAATGGCGCTCTCAACATTCCAACTGGAAAATTGCCGGCGGAGCTACCGATATTTCTCTTGAGCAAACTTCGGAAGCATTCGGATTCGCCGATCGCCTTAGCGGTTTGCTCCACGCTGGCAACTTCACTTTTCGCGGAAATCTTGCTGAGCCGGACCTGGTGACCGCGTCGCTTTGGAGCGAACTGACAGGGCTTACCTGGCGCAATCGCACCGCCGAAGCGATCATGCTTGGTGCCGCCCTCTATAACCGGCGGATTCAGCTTCAGCAACTATACATAAAACAACAGGCAAACCAGTTCACTTTAAGCGGCGAAGCTGCATTTCCCTCAAACGTGTCTGGCTGGCTTAGTCCGGATTTTCGCGGCAACGTTTCCGCGTCGATCGATCAGTTGGGCGATTTCGCTGCTCTGTTTGGCGCGAGCGCCGGCGATTTCGCGGGCAAAATCACCATTGATGGAGCGATGGATACTCGTGACCGCAAATTTGGCGGACATCTCATGGTCGAGGGCGCATCGCTCACATTTTTTAAGACTGCCATCGACAACTTGAGCGCGAAACTGAATTTAAAAGCCACGGAGATGGAGATCGAACAATTGGCGATGACGCGCAAGAACGATTCTCTCAGCGGACAGGGTAAAATCGATCTGTCGCACGGACACAACTATTCGGGGACGCTCGAAGCCAGATTAAATAACCTAATTGATTACCTGTCGATTCCGAGCGGAGCAGCCGAGAAAAGAAACCCAATCCCGGCTGATGTTCAGGTAACCATCGATTCCAGTAAATGGGATGTACGCGGTGTGATTCATATGCCTAATTCGAGCCCGATGAGTTTCACAGCCAATTTTCCTTTGCCAATCGGGACGGATTGGAACGTTTTTCGGATATCTCCGCTGAATATCACACTCAACTTTCCATCGGTCTTTCTCGCAAAAGCACCTCAGCTCTTTCATCCACAAATTTTCAGCGACGGCATTCTGAGCGGAAACATTTCGCTTTCCGAAACGTTGCAACATCCCCATATCGATGGAGACATCCAGCTGATGAACGGAAAGCTGTCCGGCAACGCAGGAGGTTTTGTCAATCTCACTGAAGCAAGCGGACGAATTGTTTTTGGAGGAAATCGCGCGTCGATAGAGTTTCTCAATGTTGCGACCAAGAATACAGATCTTTCACTTCGTGGAGAAATCGATTTTCAGGATACGAACAATGTGACGGTCAGGATAGATGGTCCGACGCCGATCTTCGATCTAACGGCCCACCAAATCGGTTGCATGAACAAAATTGAATTGGCGTCGGTGCCATTCACTCTTGCGCCCGCCGTCGCAGAGTTGCAATTCTGCGGAGCGCTCTTTCAATCCAACTGGACCATCGGTTTAAAAGAGCGAACGATCGCAGAATCCTCTGACATTCCAGATCCGGATGGTGTCACTCGGGAATTTCCGCTCTGTTTCTCAGGTAATCCCTTGGAAAGCGCAACATTATTGCTGGGTTTACTTCCGCGGCCCGAAGCGCATCCCACGGCAACGCCCCCAAACAAAGGAACAAAGGCACGCCGGTAGGACTGCCCTTCGTCGCTTTTATTTGATCTTGCGTTTTCTTTACGTCATCCCGAACGAAGTGAGAGACCTCGCTCAGGCAGAGGAACTACTCTTAGTTTCCAACGTGATCGCAGCTTCGTAGGCGAGGTGCTTCGCTCCGCTCAGCATGACACGCGTGGAACGTAGTTCAGGTCCGCCCTGAAAATGTGGGAGACGCTCAAGCGCCGCTAAGATTTCTCTGTCACCAGCCAGCGCGAAAGTTTTTCCTCAAGCTCGCGTGTGAGATTGACACTAAACTCCGCACCTGCGTCGAGACGCAGCGCGTTGCCGTTTGCGCGATCGAACAACAATCGAACCGGTCGCCGGCCCGGCGAGCTGGAAAGAATCCTGCGCACTTCTCGCAATTCATCCCCTGTTGTAGCCGGAGAGAATTGCAACAGCACCGCGGATTCCTGGTTTGTCGATCCTTCAGTCGCGCCATTTAGCTTTCGGGGCGAAAGCGTCTTGATCTCCTGTGCCACGGCGCGAGGAATCTCATCCCGTTTATCCAGCGTTCCTTTTATTTCAATAACGCGCCCCGCCTCCAGGGTGCCTGAAACTTTCAGGTAAACCTCGTTCCACACCACCACTTCGAGCATATCAGCCCGGTCTTCGATCCAAACAACCGCGAATGGTTTGCCCTCTTTTCTTGTAAACTTTTTCTCAACCTCCACAATCGCACCGGCGATCCTGAATGGCGCGCGATCGTCCAGACCGGACAGTGAAGCGATCGATCGGTAATTTTTCGCCGCGAAAACATCTGCATACGCGTCGAGTGGATGGCCGCTGACATAAAAGCCGAGTAGCTCTTTCTCGTAGGAAAGTTTTTGATGCTCGCTCCACGGAGTGGCTGGCCTTTTTCTTGATCCAGTGGGAGCTGTTGCTTCATCGAAGAGTGAAACTTGCCCAGCGACCCTGTCACGCTGCGCTGCAGCGGAAGCAGTCACCGCGTCATCAATACAGTTAAAAAGTTCGGAACGGTCTCGGCCCAGGAAATCAAATGCGCCAGCCTTGATAAGGCTCTCAAGCATCTTGCGATTGGCAACGCGCGAGTCCAACCGCGCGCAGAAATCCTCCAGCGAAGCGAATGCTCCCCGCTGTTCGCGTTCGCGAATTGCAGCCTCCATGGCCATTTCACCGACGTGTTTGATGGCGGCAAGACCGTAACGAATGGCGCTGCAGCCGCTGCCGTTGGCTGCGGACACCTTTGTTTTCTCCGGACCGCCACGGTCAGCCTCCGCGGCTACAGTTTCCGGCGTGAATTTCAAACCGCTCTTGTTAATGTCCGGCGGCAGGATGGAAATGCCCATTCTTCTACATTCGCCGACAAAGACAGAAATTTTTTCTGTGTTGTTGATTTCGTTACTCAGCAAACCCGCCATGAATTCCACCGAGTAATGCGCCTTAAGATACGCGGTTTGATAACTGATCACGCCATAGGCCGCGCTGTGGCTCTTGTTGAATCCGTAACCGGCGAATTTTTCCAGCAAATCGAAGATCGCATTCGCTTTTTTCTCCGGAATCTTGTTTGTGCGCGCGCAGCCTTCGATGAAATTTTTCCGCTCTTTGGCCATCTTCTCCTTGTCTTTCTTGCCCATCGCGCGCCGGAGAAGATCGGCTTGCGCGAGTGAGTAGCCGCCAAGTTTGCTTGCCGCTGCCATCACCTGTTCCTGGTAAATCATCACGCCGTAAGTATCGGCGCAGATATCTTCGAGCAGCGGATGCAGATATTTGATCGGCGTAATTCCCTTTTTCGCTTTGACGTATTCGGGAATGAGTTCCATCGGCCCTGGCCGGTAAAGCGCGATGAGTGCGATGATGTCGTCGAGCTTCTTTACGTCGAACTGCTTCGACAAACTCGTCATCCCACCAGACTCCATCTGGAAAAGACCAATCGTTTCGCCGCGGTTATAGAGGGCAAAAGCAACGGCATTATCGAGTGGAATGTCTTTCAGCGAAAAGTTTGGCTCGCGCTGGTGAATCAGAGCCAGTGTATCCTCAATGACTGTCAGCGTTTTCAATCCGAGGAAATCCATTTTCAGGAGGCCCAGGTCATTGAGCGGTCCCATGGCGTATTGGCTGATCACGTCGTTGCCTTTCACATCGCGGCAAAGCGGGATGTAATCAGACAAGTCGCGATCGGCGATCACCACTCCCGCGGCGTGCACACCCGCATTGCGCGACAAGCCCTCTAGAATTTTTGCGTAATCAAACAGCTGCCGGGTCGCTGGCTCGGTGGCCACCGCTCGTTTCAGTTCCGGATTTTTTTCCACCGCTGAATCGAGCGTGATATTCAGCTCATTTGGGATCATCTTTGCAATGCGATCCGCATCTCGATAGCTCAGCCCCATCACCCGCCCCACGTCGCGCACGACACTTTTCGCCTTGAGTTTGCCAAACGTGATGATTTGCGCGACGCGGCGTTCACCGTATTTCTGGCGCACGTACTCGATCACTTCTCCGCGACGTGCTTCGCAAAAATCAATGTCGATATCCGGCGGCGAAACCCGGTCCGGATTCAAAAAACGCTCGAAAAGCAATCCATACTGGAGCGGATCGATATCGGTGATCCCGAGAACGTACGTAACCATTGAACCGGCGGCAGAGCCGCGTCCGGGTCCTACGGGAATGCCTTTCTCTTTGGCAAAATGAATGAAATCCCAAACAATGAGCAAATAGCTGACGAATCCGGTCTTCTCGAAAACGCCTAGTTCGTAATCGAGTCGTCGAATCAATTCCGGGTCGTTCGCCGCGCGTTCGCCGTAGCGGTTCCGCAAACCGTCGTAACAAAGCTCGCGCAAATATTGTTCGCGGGTTTTCCCGGGCGGCGCCGGATACTCCGGATACTTGGAGCACCCAAACTCGAGATTGAGGTGACAGCGTTCGCCAATTTCGAGCGTGTTCGCGATCGCCTCGGGAAAATCGCGGAACAACTCCCGCATCTCGGCCGGCGACTTGAAATACAGCTCAGGAACGTAACGCATCCGGTTTTCGTCCTGCACCATTTTGCCCGTGCCGATGCAAAGCATGACGTCGTGCGCCTGGTGATCGCTCCGGCGCAGAAAATGAACATCGTTTGCCGCGACCAATCCGACGCCAACGTCCCGCGCAATTTGCGGCAGCGCTGTCATGCACTTGCGCTGTTCTTCCATCCCGTGATCGTGCAATTCGATGAAAAAATTCTCCGCGCCGAGAATGTCCCGATATTCAGCCGCGCTCTGTTTCGCCTTCTCGACGTTGTTTGCCTGAATTGCAGAGTTGATTTCGCCCGCGAGACAGCCACTCAGCCCGATCAATCCTTCCGAGTGCGCGGCGAGCAGCTCCTTGTCGATCCTGGGCGCGTAATGAAACCCTTCAAGGTGCGCTGCCGTCACCAACTTGACGAGATTTCGGTAGCCAGTCTCGTTTTCCGCCAGGAGAGTGAAATGATAGGCTGCATCGCGCCGCGATCCCGGGCGGTCTTTGTTTGATCCAGGGGCAATATAGGCTTCGCAACCGATGATCGGTTTCACGCCAGCACGCTGCGCTTCCTGGTAAAATTCAATCGCCCCAAACAAATTGCCGTGATCGGTGATCGCGACTGCAGGCATTTTGAATTCAACCGCTTTTTTCATCAGCTCCTTCATCCGGATGGCGCCATCCAGCAGCGAATATTCAGTATGCAGATGCAGATGAACGAAAGAATCGCGAGCCATCGACTTCAGTATAGACGTCAAAAATATTTCGCAAATCCACGAGGCATGTGATTCCGAGCGAAGCGAGGAACCCCTCAGTCGGAGTTGCGTCACGCAAAACTGATAAAGCGCCGGAACACCGAGGACGACGAGCGATTTTGCCTAATATCCATAATCTTCGAGATTTTGAGAGGTCCCTCGCTTCGCTCGGAATGACTCTTTTGTTCAGCAAAAAATTCGTGATTGCATTCCCATCGCGGCATTGTTAAGAGAGCGCGTGCTGCGTTTAGCTTTCGATTGCAAGAAACCGCGCGATGCTGAGTCAACTTTGACATGAAAAAACTGGAAGCCATCATCAAACCGTTCAAGCTCGAGGAGGTCAAAGAGGCGCTGGCGGAGCTCGGGATCGAAGGGATGACCGTCACAGAAGTCAAAGGTTTCGGCCGGCAGAAGGGGCATACCGAAATTTATCGCGGGAGCGAATATACGGTCGATTTTTTGCCCAAAGTGAAAGTGGAAGTCGTGATGGCGGACGATATGGTTGAAAAAGCCGTGAGCGTGGTTGTCGCTGCGGCGAAGACGGGCAAGATCGGGGATGGAAAAGTGTTCGTGCTCCCGGTAGAGCACGCAGTGCGTATCCGCACGGAAGAGATCGGGGAAAAAGCTGTGTGAATTTAATGACGAAGCTCGAATGACGAATTACGAATTAATGACAAAACCCAAATGACGAAATCAAGCTGCTTGCAGCTTTCGTCATTTAGTCATTCCTTCGGCATTCGACGTTCGGATTTCGTCATTTGCCTTTTCCATCAATTCTCGACCACCAACTAACAACCCTGAATATGGCCAAAGACAAAACTCCATCCGACGTCAGCAAAATGATCAAAGACAGCAACGTGAAGTTGATCGACTTCAAGTTCACGGATTTGCTTGGCACCTGGCAACATTTCACCACCACGCTCACCGAATACAATGAGGAGATATTCATCGATGGCCTCGGCTTTGACGGATCTAGCATCCGCGGGTGGCGCGTGATCAACGCTTCAGACATGCTCGTCATTCCGGATGCGACGACGGCGTGGATCGATGTTTTCAATGCCGAACCGACGCTGAGTCTCATTTGCACGATTGTCGATCCGATCACTCGCCAACCGTACGATCGCGACCCACGGGGCGTTGCCGAAAAAGCGGAGGCTTACCTCAAATCGACCGGCATTGCGGACACCGCGTTTATCGGACCGGAAGCGGAATTTTTTATTTTCGACGATGTGCGATTTGCGAATAGCGGCAACGCCTCGTCATACATCGTCGATAGCGCCGAGGGACATTGGAACAGCGCGCGCGAAGAATTCCCGAACCTCGGTTACAAGATTCGAGCCAAGGAAGGTTATTTCCCAGTTTCACCAATGGATTCGCTGCAAGACATTCGCAACGAGATGTGCCTCCAACTGGAGAAAGCAGGCGTCGCAATTGAGCGGCAGCATCACGAAGTGGCGACTGCCGGCCAGGCTGAGATCGACATCCGGTTCGCGCCGCTCAAACGCATGGGTGACAACATGCAGTATTACAAATACATCCTGCGCAACGTCGCCAAGCGTCACAACAAAACCGTGACGTTCATGCCGAAACCGATTTTTGCCGATAACGGATCGGGCATGCATACGCACATGTCGCTTTGGAAAGACGAAAAGCCGCTCTTTGCTGGGAACGGTTACGCCGGGCTGTCGGAGACGGCGCTCTTTTTCATCGGCGGAATTTTGAAACACGCGCCTGCGCTTACCTGCCTGACGAATCCAACCACCAACAGCTACAAGCGGCTCGTCCCTGGCTTCGAAGCGCCTGTCAACCTCGCCTACTCCGCGCGCAATCGCTCCGCCGCCATTCGAATTCCGACCTATTCACCAAGTCCGAAGGCAAAGCGGATCGAATTCCGCACGCCGGATGCCGCTGCAAATCCATATCTCGCCTTCTCGGCGATGCTTCTTGCCGGTCTCGATGGAGTCCAGAACCGCATGGACCCCGGCGATCCGCTCGACAAAAACCTATACGAACTGCCACCAGAAGAACTCGCGCAGGTCGCCAGCGTCCCCGACTCACTTCGCGGCGCAATCGAAGCGCTCCAGGCCGATCATTCGTTCCTGCTGCGGGGTGACGTCTTTAACGAAGACTTCATTGCCAACTGGATCGACATGAAACAAAAGGAATACAACGCACTGCGCTTAAGGCCACACCCTTATGAATTCGCGATGTACTATGATGTGTAATCGCGAACACGCCGCCCGCACTTGTCACGCCGTAGCCTTGGCGAAGGCGGATCCGCACGAGTTTGCGATGTATTATGACGCGTAATCTGCGGAGTACGCTCCGCTTGCGTGGTTTCCTTCGGCGCAAATGTCCAACCGAATTAGACGAAGAAATGTTCGCCTTTGATTACGAATGTTCGTCTACTTCTCGTTAGGCTGCACCGATGAAGCGTTTTCTCATCAGCATTCTTGTGACGGCGGTGGTGCTTGCGACGATTGTTGGACTGGCCATCGCCTTCGGCGGCCCGGGCAAACCATCTGCCATAGCGAGCATCAATGACCCATT
>DATIOX010000241.1:0-2821 GCA_035472675.1 Candidatus Dormiibacterota bacterium | reverse complement strand
GTCTTTGTACCAAGGCTCATTGCGATACTTGGCCCTTACAGCATCGAAACGCTCGAGGCCTTTAGTGAATCTGCTCTCGAATACTGCTTCGGCCGCAGAAGCTACCTCCAGCGCTTTCGAAATTTCCGGCTGGCTATGACCTTTGAGGCGCATCTCAAGCGCAACCTCCTCCTGGTCTTCGTCAATGACCGAGACGGCCAGCCCGAAACTGACAATAACGAAATCGACGGGCGCGTGTGTTGCGGCGAGCGGCGCGACCCAGCCGCCCTGACTACCTCCTTGATAACCGATCCGGGCGCAGCGGGTGCCAGCAATTCGCTTCGCTTCCCGCATGGCAGCCACGGCGTCATCTGCGAGTGTATCGAAATCCTGCGTATATTTGCCGTCCGATCCGCCGGTTCCGCGTTTGTCATAAACGAAGGCGCCCACATTCTCGGCCGGTAACAGTCGTTGAAGCGCATACGAGTCGCGCGCAGAATCTCGTTCCGCTCCGTGAATGAGAACCGCGATCGGGACCGGATCATTGCTCTTCGGCAGTACTAATCTACCCGCGAGCTTAACTCCGCCGCGGCCTTCGAACACCGTGTCGGTCACATCGAACGGGATCCGGTGAGCTTTCTTACCGTCGAATTCGATTTCACCCGTCGCGCAACGAGTGAAAGACGCCGTGTGTCCATCTGGACGATCTGTCCATCCCAGTGTGCTTGTCCACGAGCCATCGTCCTTCTTATGCAAAACGCCGGTTGTGCCATCGAACTTGCGCCAGCGAAACGTGTCGCCTTCAGATCGCGCGATATCGACGATCTCTCCGTCCGAAAAGCGATAGGCTCCGATTTGGCAATCATCAGCCGTACCGCTTTCCGATTCGTCGGCAATAGCGGTACCGATAAAAACTGTTGAGAGAGCGCAAACGATCAATCGGTGCGACAGCGAATAAATTCTAAAACGGGACATCTTTTGTTTGTGATGCAACCCATCCCTGTTTTGGATTCAATTTTTCGTCTACAAATGCAACGGAGTTGAACTCGTTTTGCCACCTTTAGACGGTCGAACGAGGTGCTCTAGACACGGGGCTGTGACCGGGTCCTGAGCAAGCGATTCCTCAGGTCTTGCTTGGAATGAACAAGGCAAGCGTCAGATCGTTTCGTCTTTGAAGTGGCGTTTGCCTTTTAGCGCTTTTGCGTATTCGTCTTTGCTCAGAATATTCTCGTCCAGTTGCATGTCAGTACGAAGAAAGTTTTGGAACCACGTTTCAATATGTTGTCGGTCGCGCAGTACCTCCTCGGTGATGTAATTAGCGTCAATGTTGATGCAGATCGCGCCGACGATTCCGAATTCTTTTCGTTTGATGGGGATCGTCGTGCATTTGAATTTTCGCGCGCCGATATTCAGTTCGTAATTCAACTTTTCCTCATTCAGGAGCTGCCGGCGTTTAAGGTCGATTAGCAGGTTCGTTGTGCCGTCACGCAAATGCCGTCCGGTCACATTGTTTTCGAGCGTGATGAGCGAGTGCGCGGGGTCCGCGAGATTGTGCAGCAGGATCTCGATTCCAGTATTCGGAAACGATTTTCCGATCAGGCGCACGATGCGCTCGTAGTTTTCAAGAAATTCGTGCGTGTCGTCGCCGATCGTCTTGCCGTCATATTTCTCGAATACCTGCGCGTAGACCTTTTGCTCTGCGGGTTCGAGTCGTGCACGGACATTATTTTGCTCGCCGATAAAAATCAGCTGTCGCGCGGCCGTATGATCTTCGTTCTTAAGGAAGTAATGCATCCCAAGGCGAAAATCCTTCAGATTGAACTCGCCAAAATTCTCGCGGGTAATCATGAATGGATAGAAGTCGTACTCCTCCAGGTTTCTCCCAAACTTGCGGCGTTGTTCCTTATATTTGCCCCAGAGAAACCCCGTTACGAGAAAGAGCAGCGAAACAAGGATCGACGCGATGACATTAACGCTGAGCTCGCTCTGCAGAGCTTTAGTCATAGGACGGACATCTTCCCCACTGCCTAGCCACCGGCCTGCGGCCGACCCCGACGGGAACGCAGCCCTTAGGAAAGCGGCTCACAGAGTCGTGGCTACAACACTCCTGACGCCAAGACTAACGGATCAGAGATTTCCAGACAAACTGGAAATACTGATACTCTCCAATGTAACCTCTGCGGCGCGAGACAGCGCGTACGCCACCGTGCTGGCGACATCCTCTGGCGAGATCATTTTGTGGCGCGGCCACTCTCCCTCGATGTGAGTCCAGATGTTAGTGTCTGTAGCGGTGGGATAAACGTTGATCACGCGGATCTTACGGTCGCGCAATTCTTCACGCACGGATTGGGAGAGACCTTCGAGCGCGAATTTGCTCATGCAATAGGCGCTCCAATTCGCGAACCCAGTCTTCGCTGCGATGGAAAGAATATTGACGATGCTGGAGCCGGGCGGCATCTCGGGGGCAAAGTGCTGCATCAACATAAACGGCGCGGTGACGTTGACCCCGACAGTTTGCTCCCATTCAACCGATGTGATTTCGCAAAAGGGCTTTACGATTGCGATGCCCGCGTTGTTCACGAGCAAATTCAAAGGATTCCTTCCAACGTGATGGATGAGATCGGAAACACCGGATGGCACGGCAAGGTCATGAATCAAGCGGACCACATGCGCACAGTGGTGCTTCACTGTCTTGCACACATCCGCTAACGCGACGGCATCGCGCCCGTGGAGAAGCAACTCAACATCCGGACCTGCCAGTTCCTCGGCAATCGCGCGGCCAATTCCGCGGCTCGCACCTGTGATAAGGTAACGTTTCATCCATTGTCGCGGAAACGTCGAA
>DATIOX010000240.1:0-4515 GCA_035472675.1 Candidatus Dormiibacterota bacterium | reverse complement strand
AAGCTTTGAGCGACTTCGCTCGTGTTCCCCGATTGTCGATCCTGCACGAGGAGCCGCCATTTATCGGCTTCGAAACCGGCGCGCGCTTGCGAGCGCCAGGCAAGATATTTTCCGTCCGGCGAATAGAGCGGCGTGGTGTCGCTGCCTGGACTGGTGGAAATTTTCTGCGGCGTGCCGCCAGTGATTGGCACGACGAAAATTTCGTTGTTCGTGCTGGTCGCTTCGACTTCGTCGATGTTGCTCGTGTACGCGGCCTCCTGGCCATCGGGCGAAATCGCATACATGTCCTGACCGCCTAACGAGAACGGCGGCACGTCGTGATCGCCGGGAGTGAGATCGCGCGGCTCTGCAATCTTCTGTAGTGGCAGCCGTGTCGGCTGCGATTCTGGAGATGGTGCAGGCGACACGCCTGCCTCGAGAGTTGTGTCGGCTGGAATCACAAACAAATGGTTGCGCTTGAACTCGGTGAACGCGTTCCAGTGCCGATAGAACAGGCGAGAAAGGATCTTCGCTTTCACCTTGCTCTTCTTCAGTTCTTCGTCGCGCTGCTTGTTGCACCCATCGTCATTGCAATCCGGATAAACCGCTGACACGAACACAATGTTCTTCCCATCCGGCGACCAGATTGCACCGTCGGCGCCGGTCGAAATGGTTGTCACCTGATGCGGTTTGCCGATGAGCGTTCCGCTTTCCGGATTAAATTCGCACATCCAGATTTGCGTCGGATCGGTTGCTTTCGAGGTCCAGATCAGTCGTTTGCCGTCCGGCGAAAATCGCGGACGCTCCTCGTGATTTGGAGTCGGATTCAAGCGCCGCGACTCATCACCGTTCGCCGGCACGATCCACAAATGTGAAATCTTCGTGTTGGCTGCCAGATCGACGTCTTGGCAGTCGAACACGACCCATTTGCCATCCGACGACGGAACCGGCGCACCGACGCGCTTGAGTTTCATCATGTCTTCGAAGGTGAATGGATGCTTTTGTGATTGCGCGAACACGGACGTCGCAAACGAAAGAATAATTATGAGAAAAATCTTCATGAGCCGCAAAGGTGTCTCGAACTATCGCGCGCGCAACTCGACTCTCTCGTTGGGAGTATGCGCTACGTGCGTGTCCATCTCGGCAGCTTGCTGAGATGCCTTGTGCAACTCGCGGAAGAGCGGCCGTGTGCTGTTGCCGGCAAGCTGCCGGCAACTACAGGCTGGCAGCCTGTGCTTCCCAGAACTCAACGTGCGCCGCCGCTCGACTAACGAATCGCGCGCGTTAGGTTACACGCGCTATGGCTCAAGTAACAATTGAAACAATCAAGAACGGTCCCTACATCGTGACAGGCGAAGTCGAGTTGATCGACGCTGATGGAAACGAGTATCCGGTGGAAAAACGGATGGCCCTCTGCCGCTGCGGCGCATCGACTGAGAAACCGTTTTGCGACGGCACTCATTCCAAAATCGGTTTTCAAGCTGCCGAGAAAGCCGTGCCGGAATCGAAGGAATAACCTTTTGTCATTCCGAGCGAAGTCGAGGAATCTCTCGCATGAAATTTAGATTTGCCCTCGTACTCGCGGTCTTACTCTTTACGGCGGCGCTTCGCGCGGAGCGGATATCGCTTGTCGGTGGAACGGTGATCAATCCCGCTGACGGCAAAGTTTTGCCGAATGCGACGGTGGTCATCGACGGCGACAAGATCGAGCGCGTCGCGATCGGCAAACAAGACGTGGCGTCGCTGGGGAAACAAATCGATTGCGTCGGTAAATTCATTTTGCCGGGTTACATCGATACTCACATCCACTTCTTTCAGTCAGGCGATCTATTTACGCGACCGGACGGCACCGATCTCAACAGCGTGCGCCCATACAAGGACGAAGTCGCGTGGGTAAAGGGGCACCTGAATGATGTCTTCGCCCGTTATCTGCGCAGCGGCATCACCTCAGTTGTCGATGTTGGCGGACCATTTTGGAATTTCGAGGTTCGTAAGACTGCGAACGCCACAGCGAAAGCGCCACGCGTGGCGGTGGCCGGCCCATTAATCTCGAGTGTCTCGCGCGAAAAACTTGATCTCGGCGATCCGCCGATCGTCAAAATCGATACGCCCGATCAGGCACGAGAGT
Source organism: Candidatus Dormiibacterota bacterium (assembly GCA_035472675.1). Taxonomy (GTDB): domain Bacteria; phylum Verrucomicrobiota; class Verrucomicrobiia; order Chthoniobacterales; family UBA10450; genus Udaeobacter. The sequence continues at coordinate 2,408 of DATIOX010000240.1, read as the reverse complement.
TCGTGAGGAAACTGGCCGAACAAAAACCCGATCTGGTCAAGATTTGGTACATCGTCGACAAAGACCACCCGGTCGAAAGCTTCCGGCCGATCGTGCGCGCGACGATTGAAGAAAGTCATGCGCACAAGATCCGCGTCGCAGTGCACGCGACCGAATTGGAAACGGCACGGGCAGCAGTCGAAGAGGGCGCCGACGTGCTCGTCCACAGCGTGACCGACAAGCCAGTCGATGACGCATTTGTAAAGCTGCTGAAAGATCGACACACGATTTTGTGTCCGACGCTTGTTGTCTTTGAGCGTTATGGCCGGACGTTTTCGCATCAGTTGAATCTGACGCCGGAGGAAAAAGCGTGGGGCAATCCGGAAGTGATCGCGTCGCTCGATGTCACCAAAATTCCGCAGGACAAATTGCCTGCTCGGATCAAGAACGCCTTAGCTAAACCGGATGAAGCATTGGATCGCATCAAAAAAACCTACGACGTGGCGCTGCCGAACTTGAAAAAGCTGGAAGACGCCGCCATCACGATTGCAGCGGGAACAGACGCGGGAAACATCGGAACAATTCATGGCCCGGCACTTTTCCGCGAATTTCAGTTGATGAAAGAAGCCGGACTGACGCCAATGCAGATTCTCCATTGCGCCACGGCGAACGCTGCAAAACTCTTTGGCGGCGACATTGGCGCGCGTATCGGCAAGATCGAAAACGGCTATTTCGCTGATCTTGTCATTCTCAATTCGAATCCGATTGACGACATCGCGCACGCTTCCGATATCGACGCTGTTATCAAGAATGGCGTGGTTTATCCTGCCGATTCTATTTTGCACTAATCGTGGTTCGCGCGGTTCTGTAGCGGGGCCACGTGTTCCCGAAAAGATCCCGATTCTTGCAGCCGGCACGGCTGCCTCTACAGTTATTATGTCGTGCCTTCACTAGTGCTGGTATCCTCTTCGCCCAGGCGGGTTGCATTGCTCTCCGAAGCTGGATTCGAATTTGAAATCGCCAGGCCGCGCGTTGCAGAAAAGTTCGGTGCCACTCTTACGTTGCGTGAACTCACGCTTTGGAACGCCATTCGAAAAGGAATGTCCGGCGCGCAGACGCGGCCCGACGCTGTCGTCCTCGCGGCCGACACGCTCGTCGCACTTGGCAATCAAATTATCGGCAAACCGGCGGACTTGAGTGAGGCTGCTCGGATGCTCCGGCGCCTAAGCGGACGAACTCACGAAGTTTGTTCTGCCGTTGCAATTTATCAACAGACATCGGGACGATCGGCGTTTTTTCACGACGTCTCGCGCGTTCGTTTTCGCCGCCTGAGCAACGCAACCATCGAGAACTATCTTGCGAAAGTGAGTCCGCTGGATAAGGCCGGCGCCTATGCCGCGCAGGGAAACGGCGCGGAAATCATCGCAAAAATCCAAGGCTCATTCACAAACGTCGTTGGCCTGCCGATGGAAAAAACTGTCGCCGCGTTGGCCAAATTCGGAATAGAGCCGAAATCTTAGATCAAGTGTTCGCGGTTATCGGATCTGAGCCGGATCGTTTTTGTCTGCAAATTGTGTCTCGCGCGAATGAAACGCACTGTCTTGCTCTTGGCGCGCATGAGAATCGAATGCGTAACGGCTGTGACGCCGCCGTGAGCCCGCACGCCGCGCAATAACGCGCTGTCGCTGATTCCCGTCGCGCAGAAAAGGATGTTCTGGCCGTTGGCGAGGTCATCGGCTGAAAAAACGCGGTCCAGATCGTTCTTGTAGCGGACATCGATCAGGTTCTTTCGTTCCTTTTCATCGCGCGGCCACATCTTGGATTGCATGTCGCCGCCGAGACATTTGATTCCCGCCGCAGCGAGCACTGCTTCAGGCGAACCGCCGATCCCCATGTAAAGATCGACATCGGGGTCGGGCAACGACGGCGCAATAGCTGCGGCAATATCGCCATCGCCAATCATGCGCAACGACGCGCCTGCCGCGCGAATTTGTTCGACGATTTCCTTGTGCCGCGGTCTGTCGAGCATCATTACTGCCACATCCTGGACGCGTTTGTCCACCGCGCGTGCGACGATTGCCAGCATCTCCGGGATCGGCATCTCGAGGTGAAGCGAGTCGCCGCGCTTTTTCATGTAATCGATGACGCGCGGCCCGTAGGCCAGCTTCGACATGTAAAACGACGGCACATCGCGCAGCGCCACCTTTACTCCTTCCTCGGGACTCGCCGCTGCGATGCAACTGATCGAGTTGGGTGCGCCTTTCGAGATGTTAGTCGTCCCGTCGATTGGATCGATGGCGATATCGAACCGCGGCGAGCCGGGGACCCACGTGCCGAGGTGTTCGCCTTTGAAAATGCCGGGTGCGTTGTCCTTGATTCCTTCGCCGATGACGACTTCGCCGCAGATGTTCATCAGATCGAACATGCCG
>DATIOX010000239.1:0-3222 GCA_035472675.1 Candidatus Dormiibacterota bacterium | reverse complement strand
CAAATTCATTTTCATTAAGACTGCGAAGACCGCGGGCACCAGCATCGAAGTTTTTCTTTCGAGACATTCCGGTTCGACGGACGTCCAGACGCCGATCGAGCCTCCAATCGAAGGCCATCGACCCCGCAATTACGAGGGATTTATTAACCCAATCCCTGAAATGCTAGAGAGACCCGGCAAATTCTTCTCTGCATTGCAGCATTCAATCGTCAGCCGCGAGAAATTTTACCGGCATATGCCGGCATTTGAGATTAAGAACCGTGTTCCGGCCGATGTTTGGAACGGCTATTTCAAGTTTTGCGTGGAACGAAACCCCTGGGACAAAGTTTTGTCTCACTACCACATGCATGCCGTCCGCGAGGGCGGTTCACTTTCTCTGGATGAGTATCTCGCTCGCGGCAGATTCCCGATTAACTATTTCCGGTATACTGATCGCTCCGGAAGACAAATCATCGTGGATCGCATTCTGCGCTATGAGAACCTGACCGCCGAGCTCAGCGAAGTCTTTGCGAAATTAAACATTCCTTTCGACGGAACGCTCCGCGTTGCAGCGAAATCGGAATATCGGACTGATCGCAGACCATATCAGCAAGTATTCAACGAAGAACAACGCAGAGTCGTGGAAAAAGCGTTTGCAAAGGAAATCGAATTGCACGGCTATCGCTTTGAGCCCTAGCCGTGCGCGCTTCGAGATGCCTCCGATCCATTACAATTTGCGCGAACATCCCGGCTTCCAGCCACACCCTTGAAAACGTGTTCAACGACCTTGGTCGAGCGCCATGCAATGTACCAAAAACTGAGTGGCCGACTTGCTGTGACCAAACTACAATTGCAAGCAGCTGTTGATCTGTAAGACTGCCAACGGAGGAATCTGATATGAACATGAATGTCTCCCTTACTCCCGCGTTATTCGTTGCTAAAATATCAAATGGCGTTTCCGTGTGCGTTCTGGCGTTGACGCTAGCTTTTGGCGTCAGTAACGCACCTGCCGATGAAACCTGTTCTTCACCTTATCTTGCTCGCATCGAGGGACAGGAAGAGTTCGTCTATGTTTGGACGCTCGGCGTGGAAGGCCTCGGCGATGGCTCGGACAAACTAGTCACCGTCGATATAAAGCCCGGATCGCCTAACCACGGCAAAGTCATCAGCGCCACTTCCGTTGGTGGACGGAACGAGGCGCACCATGGCGGATTCACCGATGACCGGCGCCAGCTATGGCTGGCAGGGCTTGAAAACAGCCGCGTGTTTATTTTCGACGTCCACACTGATCCGGCCAAGCCCCAGCATGCAAAAACGATCGACAACTTCGCGGAAGCCACCGGAGGGGCGATCGGACCTCACGGCGCGTATGCCTTGCCGGGGCGCGTGCTCATTCCCTGCCTATCGAACGCGAAAGATCACGGAGGCCGGACGGCATTAGTCGAATACAGCAATGACGGCAACTACATCACTACTCACTGGCTGCCAACAAAAGATGACGCGCGTGGCGCGACGGACGCCAGGTTCGCTGATGGCTATGGCTATGATGCGCGTGTATTGCCGCGAAAGAACGCGCTGCTTACTTCATCGTTTACCGGCTGGAAAAACTATACGATGGACTTCGCGAAATTGACCGCCGACCCCGAGGCGATGAAGCATTTCGGTTCAACCATGGTCATGTGGGATTTCCATGCGCGTCAGCCGAAGAAAATTTTCGAGGTACCAGGTGCGCCACTTGAGATCCGCTGGGCCTGGGGCGACAAGCACAATTATGCCTTCACTGCTGCCGCACTGACATCGAAGCTTTGGCTGGTTTACCTGGACGACCGCCGCGAATGGCAGGCAAAGGAGGTTGCCACGATCGGTGACGTCAAAGGCGGCGTGTTGCCAGTGGACATCAGCCTTAGCGCCGACGACAAAACATTGTTCGTCGATTGCTTCGGAGACGGCAAGTGCCGCGTATTCGATGTTTCGGATCCGCACAACCCGAAACAAACTTACGAGAAGCAAATTGGCCGGCAGGTCAACATGGTATCGCAGAGCTGGGATGGGAAACGACTCTACTTTACCAGTTCGCTCCTGCAGCGCTGGGATAAGAAAGGCGAAGACAATGAACAGTTCGTGCGCGCCTACACATGGGACGGCAAAGAACTGAAGCCAAGCTTTGCTCTCGATTTCACCGCGCTGAAGCTAGGCCGGCCCCATCACATGCTCTTTGGAGCGACAAAACTCGGCGCAAATCGCGTAGTTGCATCAGTTCCATAGCCCGGTGTCATGAACATGAGTCAAACTCGAGTGTTGGCACTCGCGCTTACGCTTTATTTGTCTCGTCTGACGGCATCGATGGCAGCCGACGCTGTTTCGGCACACGATGCGGACTACGATTACGATCCGCCAGTAGCGGGTAGCTATGCGCTACCGGTGATCAAGGTAGCGCCCGGCGGCGCGATAATTGATTCAGATTCCAAATCACTAAACCTGCGCCAGCTCACGCATGGACGTATCACCGTGTTGAGTTTCATTTACACTCGTTGCGCCGCGCCGAAAGCATGTCCATACGCGGTTAGTGTTTTGAGCCGACTGCACGCGCTTAGCGCCGACGACAAAGAATTGGCAACAAACATGCGCCTCGTCAGCCTAAGCTTCGATCCGCACTACGATACGCCACAACGGCTCGCCGAGTATTCGGAAGCAATGCGCGACGAAAAATCGGGATGCGAATGGCACTTCGCGACCGCGAAATCGAACGCGGCGCTTGAGTCTATTCTAAACGGCTACGATCAAGCCGTGGACAAGCGCTCCAATCCCAATGATCCGCAAGGGCCGTTGTATCATGTCCTTCGCGTGTTTCTCATCGATCGCGACGGTCGTATCCGAAACATCTACAGTTCCGCGACCCTCGATCCCCGTCTCGTCCTGGCCGATATGAAAACACTCTTGCTGGAAGAAAAGAGGTTTTCCAAACAGTAGTTGATATCTCAAACCGATTGATCCCATCGCCAGCGCGCTGCCTGGTCACACTTTGAGCTTATCGATTGCGGATTCCTGCCAGCGATGAATCTCGTCGGCAAGACGTGAAATCACCGACGCGTATCGCCGGTCCGCATAAAGATTACGCGTCTCAAGTGGATCGTCGGTCAGGTTGTAAAGCTGATTCAAATCCTTATCGCGCAAACAAAGCTTCCAACCATTTGCAGTAACAATTGTCCGAGTAGATTCCTCGACTGCGCGCTTGACGATGCG
>DATIOX010000238.1:0-14950 GCA_035472675.1 Candidatus Dormiibacterota bacterium | reverse complement strand
CACTGTTAAATCCAACCACAACAGTAACAGTTGGTGGAAGGGGCTGCTCACGGTCCTTCGCATCCGCAAGCTGAAGGCCATCGTAATATGAAATTTTCTGCTAACAAAAGGCGAAAAGGCTCGCGGTTGGCAGCTTATTTGGTGGTCAGCCAACGACGGAATTGATGATCGCAAAATTTCTTGACGCACGCGCTTCGGACTTTATTGAGCCGCTCCACGGGAATTAGTGTTTTCCAGTCGAATTGTGCTGCTGCGGGCACGGGCAGTCGTCGAGCAACGCGATAACTTCGTGCATCGGCAACGCAGGAGTTTCTGGCTTGGAGCTGATGCTTTGTCGTACAATTCTCGGCAAGTCGTCGATCGTCCCGACGTCGTTCGCGAATCTTACGATCCACGAGAGTCTTGAAGCTGTCCCCCTGCCGACCTATTAAGAGAGGTTTTTCCCGATGCATTATTTCCCTCCCACTGATCAAACAGCCGGTTCGACAAAAAGTTTCTCGCTCGCGGCTCGTGCGTCTCCATCACGTTGCCGCTTCATCGAAAACGCGAATCACAGCGCGGGTGCACTTCGCAAATGTGTGACATTGGTCGCGATCCGATTGAAACAGCGTGTGAGAATTGAAACAGAATTTACCTATGAGCTGGGCAGAAGTTGGCCAAATCACACCCGAAATTGAGACGAAAAATTGAAACATAATTCAAACGAACTTTTTTACTTTTCGGACAAATGACGGGGCCGGGGCTGTCAATTCACTGGCCTTGTTGGTGAATACCTGTTGTAGATGCCAAATATTATCCGGTCCAAGTACTTCAATCACTCCACCATCAGGCGTTGCGCGTATCCGCAGTTTAGTTCCAAACATTGTGATATTGCTGCTGGACGGTGCCTGTACCTGCTGTTGTGCACTCGGAAGATTATTCACAAGCTCAGAGACAAAGGTTGAGGCTGCCGCTGGACTTGGGAATTGAACACCAGATTTTAAAAGTGTTGTACGATTAAACATTCCCATTGACCCTAGCGTTGAAAATTCGTTTAGCTTGATGCAACCGGAGCAATTCATCAGGGACGAACGGCTTTGCCCGGTTGTGCTCAACGAGGATTTGCAAATCGGCGCGTGTGTAGATCGAGAACGATTCTGCGCCCGCTTCTACCAGCGCCGCTTTCGTGGCCTCGTCCTCACAAAGAAAGATCGTCTCACCGAGGGTTTGAGAATACGCCATCGTGAAGGGCAATTGCAGTATGGCGAGCAAATGCCATTTGTGCTGGATCAGTGTGTCGGCGAAGTCTCTGGGGCAACGATTAGCCGGTTGCACTGTCAACGTGTGCGGCGGTTCAATACCTAGTTTCAGACCGCGTTCTGCCGCTTCCTGGAAAACCTCGATGGGCGTCAGCGCGGTCATATTTTCATAATCCCCAACTCGTCGCCGACGACAGGCTCAGCCGTTTTTGGCTCAGCATCCGGTGCGGCGGAACCTGCGTTTTGAGAAGGCGAAGGGTGCGAAGAAAGCGAAGTATCTCCCGTTTTGCCTTCAATCAGGGCACTTTCTTCGCTTACTTCGCGGGGTTGAGCCTTATAAAACCAACGCTCAGCCGGTCTGCCCGCTGTCGTTTCTTGCTTGCACGTTGCGAGATTTAAGTCGTGCAAACGCCGCAACGCTTCGTCGATCTCAAACTTCGTGGCGTGTCGGTTGAACACGTCTCCGGTGATCTGCAATTTGGTCAACCCCCTGTCTCCAGCCACCCCGAGCGCCGCACAAATCCTATCCGCGTTCTTGTTGCCGGTCCCCTTTTCAAATATCCACGCGGCGGAGCATTCGCAGTAATCCCAAAGCGCCAGGGCGGCGCGTAGATGATCGACTTCGATCTTTTCCGAGCAATCCAGTAGCGCATAGATCCCGCTGAGTCGCAAGACTTGCGCCTCTGCCCTCGCAGTGATAGCGCCAAGCAATCCGGACTTTCCTTCCGAAAGAGTCGGGTAAACTTTCGCCCAACTCCCGCGCTGCATCGTCCCGCTTTAGCTCGCCACAGGATTTTGCGAACTCCACCGCCTTTTGCAGGCGCTCGACCAGATCGGCGATCCCCACAGCCTGGCCACCTTCCGACAAACATTTACTGCGGCGTACAGCAACCCAAGGAAAACGGTTGCCGAATCCGTTCGCTGATTCAGTCTCGCTGAGTAATCGTCGCAGTTCCTGGCGCGTGATGTGTCCATCGATTGAGATGTGCGCCTCAGTCGCACGCGCCGGACTGTTCTTTGTCAGTGTGCGGAGCTTGCCAGTTTCCCAGGCGTTGCGGATAACCGGGGACAGCGTGTTTCCCTCACGCGTCATCACCTTCAAGACGTTGGCAAATTCGCTCTCGATGACGAGCAGCCGCTTGTCATCAACTCCATGATCGGTCACGACTGTTTCGTATTCTCCGGTGTGACACCCATTCTTTTTGACAGGCTTCTTCTCAGAGATGGGATCGCGCACAGCCCAGATCAACCCCTCGCCAGACGAAAGACCGTGCGCTACGTTCTTGCACCATGCTTCGACAACATGCTGCAGGATGTTGCGAATGTGTTGCCACGCAGTCCCTTTTCGACCCTTGCTCGTTTCACCAACCAGAACGCAATAGATGTTAAAATAATGGCGTGCGCCATCGGCAAGCATGTAAGCGGTGCGTCCAATCATGTTGCCGAACCCGGCTAGAAGTTGGAAAAGTAACGCAACCGGGTCCGCCTCAGTGTGTGGTTCAATTCTGCAAACCACTTCGCCTGCCAATCCGTGGTAGGCCGCTTCGTCAAGCGGCACTGGGTAATCAACCGCATGTAGCGAAGAAAGCGAGGTAAGGTCCGTGCTGTCACCTGTGGCTTGCTCATCGCCTGGCGACAGCGCCTCTTGCACGACCTCGGCACTTACAATCGCTTCCCGCAAGTTTTTGTCGGAACAGCCAGCTCGCGCCCAATCGTTCAAATCTTTGTGCGGCGCGGGGATCTTCGCACGTTTCACTGTCGCTTTCGTGTTCGCGCAAACATCCCTTTCCCACTTCTCACCAGCCGCATCGTTCTGCGTCCAGAGATAAACGGTTGAGCGTTCCAGTATCAGCTCAGCCACAAGAGAGCCATTGCCTGCACCGTGTGTAATGATGATGCCGCTGCGCTCGCAAGATTTGTCCATGAAGGCAAAGGCATCCCACTGGCTCTCGAAAACGTGGACAGGATCACCAGCGATCAATTCTCCGATGACGAGCGGACGTACCTTTGTGCCTTTCGGATAACACCAAGAGCCATCTTTCAGCCGGAAATGACAAGCCACAGCATTGCCAGCGCGATCATGCACCGGAAACGCAATGCAGCCGTGGTACATCCCGACAAGTCCGTTCTCCTTCAACCAGGAACAAAATTCTATTGAGTAGCCGCGCCATTTCGCGAGCCGCTCAAGATGTTGTTGGGTGAACGCGTCAACACATGCACGCCAATCGAAGCGTTGAGGAAACAAATCGCGCTGCGTCATCCCCAGTGCCGCGAGCACGGCGTCGAGTGTGCATCCGGCATGGCATTTCATTAACACGCGATGTCTGACCAATCCAAACGGAGAATTTCCTCAGGCCGTAAACCCGCGAACGCAGCCAGCGCGATACATGGCGCAAGTTCAGCCGGTGACGTTTGCTGCCTAGGTAATAGGTAACGCGGTAATACGTGCCTTCCGGTTTTCGATCCCGATAGATTTTAACCTTGGATGATCCGCGTTTAACGACAATTGGGATGCGGGCAGTTTCTAACTAACGCTTCTCGCTCATCATTTACGGGGAATGCGCTCGCAATCTCCAGTAATTTGCCCGCGCAGTTTAAGTGCGGTTCTACTGTCCGAAAACTGACCGAAAATGCAAGCAGAATGTTCAAAAAAAACGCATTCCACCTATGAAAAGGCAGTGCGACCCTAACGGGATTCGAACCCGTGTTACCGCCGTGAAAGGGCGGTGTCCTGGGCCTCTAGACGATAGGGTCACAAAGCGGGAGCAATATCAGAATTGCTACGATTGGACGCAAGGTAAATTGCCGTCTTTTTCGAGCTCTTTCGCTTTAGACGGCGCATAGCTGCCCGACTACGGCTCCAAATGAAGTTCGTGAATCAACGCCACTGCGCGAGCAGTTGCACCGTGATGCTTGCTCAAAACGTCGCGTGCGTTTTCCAAAAGGCGCTGGCGCGCACCGCTGTCGCGCAGAAGCCCGGCGATCGTCATTTCGAGTGAATCGACATCGCCAATCTGGACAGCGCCTTTCTTCAGCACGAGTGCTTTCGCAAGTGTCGCGAAGTTTTCCATGTGCGGACCAAACACGACTGGTTTGCCGGCCATAATCGGCTCCGCAGGATTTTGACCGCCTTGTGCGGTCAGGCTTTTCCCAACGAATACAATGGTGGCGATACCATACCAGCGCTGAAGTTCACCCGTAGTGTCGAGAAGGGTACAGTCCGCATCTAATTCGCGACCAACCGCCACTTCGCTCGCCACCGCCACGCGCAACGGCAGAGCAGCAAGTTGCGCGCGGACTTCGCGGAGCCGTTCCACATGGCGCGGCGCAATGAACAACCGCAGCGACGAAAATTGCTGACGCAAACGCAGAAAGACTCGGGCCAGAATTTCCTCTTCGCCCCGATGCGTACTGGCGCCGAACAACACTGGACGTTGTTGATCTACATTGCTCACGCTGGTTGTTCGCGCATTTTCCTGTGCTTCTGCCGTCTGATCACCCCCATTGGGGTCGTATTTGATGCTGCCGACGGCGCGAATCCGATCGCGCGCGACGCCGATCGCGACCCATCGATCAACGTCATCCGGCTCCTGCGCGCAAACCAGATCCAACAGCCGAAATGTGGGCGCCACGAAAAATCGGAACCGGCGGAATCTTCTCTCGGATCTCGGCGACAAGCGCGCGTTCACCAATATCGTGGGAATTCGGCGTTCGTGCGCCAATGCCACAAGATTTGGCCAAACTTCCGCTTCAACCAGCACGATTCGAGTCGGCCTGATCACCGCAAACGTGCGGCGCATGATCGGCCAGTAATCGAGCGGTGTGTACATGACTTCGATCCAGGCCGGAGCGTTCTTGTTTGCCAGAGCGAAACCGGTCGTGGTGGTCGTGGTCAGAACGCAGCGCAAATCTGGTTCGAGCGCTTGCAATGCCTTGGCCAGTTTCAACGCGACGTTTACTTCCCCCACGCTTACCGCGTGCAGCCATGTCGATTCTTGTTTCGCCAGGCGAACGCATACTTCGTAATCGTAAATTCCCAGACGCTGTCCGAACTTTTCGCTGTAACCGCCGCGCCGAATCATCTTCGCCAAATAGCCCGGCAAAAAGAACAAGAGCCCGATCGGCCAAAACAAATTGTAGATGAAACGAATCATTCAATTACGGATTCCGAATTTTTGATTCCGGACTCCGGGAAAGAAACAAGACCTCGGTGGCCCCATATGTTTTCTGGCGAACCAAAAGCCACTGTTTCATTTGGGGAACGGCTTCAGCCGGCCATTTCTCCAAAACGAGAATCCCATCTGCGTCCATTAACTGAGGCAACTCTTCGTTTGCCAGCAGTTTTTCGGTGAAGCTCTCACCCTTTTCCGTTTTTTCGTAAGGTGGATCGGCAAAGACAATATCAAACAGTTCCGAGCCGGAAGCATGCCCGAGGAAATCGAAGGCATCCTGCTGTCGAATTCGTCCTTTCAACTTTGTTTTGGCGAGATTGCACTCGATGATCTCCGCCGATTGTCCGTCTTCCTCCACAAAAACAACAGAAGACGCGCCGCGGCTGAGCGCTTCAATTCCAAGTGCACCGCTCCCCGCGAAAAGATCGAGGACGCGTGCCTCCACGACGGCGTCGCCCAAACTGGAAAAGATAGCACCTTTGACACGGTCCATTGTCGGTCGTACACCGCGCTTTGGAACTGCCAGGCGAATCCCGCCGGCGCTGCCGGCGATCACTCTCATGGCGACGACGAGGCCGGCGTTGGCGTTGCAGTAGCCTCAGGCAGCGCCTCCTGCGGCGAAGCAGAAGTTGATGGCGCGGCGGGCATTGCTTCTTCGATCTGTTTCTTTTTCTTCTTTACTCGCTCCTTTTTTCCGCCGCCGAAGAAGCTGTTGATCATATTGCTAAGATCACGGCCGACCAGTCTGTCCATTAAGTTTGTGCTGGGGCGATCGATCGTGCCGCCCACCTGAAAATTAATCGCAGAATAGCCCGGCTCGTTGATCGGCTGAAAATTCTGGCGGATCGCTTTGAAAAGCTGACCACGAATTTTGTCGTTGATCGCCAGCTGAGAATCGAGTTTCAGCCTCCCATCAAAGGTAACTGTTCCCGACGCCGTGAGACGAATATTCGGCGAGCGCAAAATCAGTTCGTCGATTGTGACCAAGCCTGGATTCACGTGATATCTCGCGTCCGCTTGCTCGAGTTGAAGCTCTCTTAGTTCTTCGATCTGAAGAAGCTCCCCGAGTAACACCAGCAAGCTATATTGTTGGACCCGCCCGTCGCGCAGGGAAATTTCGCCCTTTCCCACAAACGCCTCTGGATCAGCCGTTTTGCCGGAAGCTTGGAAACTTCCCTCCAATTTGCCCTGCACGACTCCCTTGGGACCGCCCGCGTTTGCGATAATCTGATCGGCCAGCACATTGCGAAACTTTACGCTCGTGGTAAACGGAGAATCCTCCGCTTCCGGTTGCATCGCAAAATAGCCGTCGATCTCACCGTTACCGGCGCGTGCGGAAATCTTGGAAAGCTCCAGTACGTCCGGCTCGTAGCGCAGTGGAGAGCGCAGTTGCTCCAGGAAAAAACGGTCCTGCAGGGAAATTCTCGCCACCTTCGTATCACCGTGAAGCGCCGAGGCGCTGCGGATGCTGGTGCGAAAGTCTACCCCATTAAAACTCGCAAGTAGCCTGCCTGCGTGATCGAGAAAAGTGAAATTGCCATTCTTAATGCTGACGCGTCGAACCTCGGGAGGCACCGCCAGTCTGGGTTCCTGTTTGGGAGGTTGATCGTTGGCCGTTGCCTGAACCGGAGAAGGAAGATTCGCCGGAGTAATGGCAATAATAGGAGCGGTCCGTGTTTGAGAGGTTTGAGCGGATTCGCTTTCTACTCCCGGCTGGGACACAGTTGGAGCCGCCTTCTTTGTTCCTCGTGATCTGGGTAATTTCCATTTTCTTTCGACGTCCTGCGGCCAAACTACGTTTGGATTGATGAGCGCGACCTCTTTGATCACCAGGCGCCGGGAAAAAAGGGAGAGGAACCGAACGCGCAGCCGAAATGTCTTTGCTTCGAGGAAATGTTTCGGGGCAAGTGGCGAAGTTTGCGCAATCGTGATACCGCTCAGCTCCAGTCCCCCCCAGGGCGTCACGCTCATGCTACGGATTCCCAGCGTAGTGCCGAGGCGCCGGCTCAATTCCTGTTGAATCTTCGCGTGTGTACCTTGCGATTGCACATACAGATTCACGCCGGTCAAGAGAATCGCGCCAAGTCCAATCAACGCCCCTAGAGCAATCAATGAAACCAGGCGCAATCTTTTCACCGTGAGACGTTACGCAGTCCGAGTTTGAAGAAAAGGTGAAAGCCCTCTGCTACTTTTCCTTGTGACGGATACGATTGTCATTCTCAATCCAACCGCGGGCAGCCCGGAACACATTCGGAGCTGGCAGGAGCACATCGAATCACTCGCTGGCGATTGCCCTGTCCGCGTTACGGCACATTCTGGCGAAGCCGAGGCGCTGGCCAGGCGCGCAGTCGACGCGGGATTTACGCGGATCATCGCGGCAGGCGGCGACGGAACAGTTAGCGAGGTAGCAAACGGACTCGTCGGTAGCAATGCCACATTGGGCGTGCTCCCAATGGGCACTGTAAACGTTTTCGCGATGGAGCTTGGCTTGCCATTACACAATCTCCAGCGCTGTTGGGACATCATCGAAGACACAAACGTCCGTCTGGTCGATCTGCCGAGCGCGAATGGGAAATATTTTGTCCAGCTTGGCGGCGTGGGACTGGACGCACAGGTGGTCAAAGAGACCAGCCTCGCTTTCAAACGCAGTTTCGGTCCGCTTAGCTATCTCATCTCCGCAACGCATATCGCGGCACGGCAACCGCCGAAGCTCTTCATCGAGTCGGAGCATACTTCTGTGGAAGAGGGATCGTTCGTTCTCATTGGCAACGGGCGCCTTTACGGCGGGCCCTTCCCGTTTTTTAAACACGCTATCATCAACGATGGACTGTTTGACGTCGTCGTCTTCAAACGCCTGGGCTATCTCGAAATCGTCAAGTATCTCCAGGACGTTGTATTCAGCTCCGACATTAAGGTTCCGGAAATCGAATATTTTCAAACACGGCGGTTGCGCATAACGAGCGAACAGGACGTTCCCCTCGAGCTCGATGGCGAACTCGCGGGCAGTTGCCCGGTTGATTTCCGAATTCGGAAGAGAGCGCTTCGCGTTTTGGCGCCTTCGCCATGAGCGCTGATCATTTTTTTTACATGTGTAACATGAAGTTGCACTTGTTTTGCGCACTCCGCGTCCAATGGTCGCGCTAACAAGCTGGTCTTCGCTGAAATCCGCGTGATGTTCTGCACGATGGCTCGCAGTGATCATCGGATTCGCGAAAAAGCTGCTGCTTCAATTAACCCGGCACAGGTCGAAACTGTCCTGATTCATCTTAGGGAACACTGGCCGGAAACCGCCCAGCCTCTTGCCGACGTCGTCGAACAATTTCCGTTGGGCGAGGCTGCCCTGCTTCATCTTCTTGCTGTCTCCAGTATCTGCGCGGCGCGCCTCACACACGATCCGGACAGCCTTCTGTGGCTTTGCCAGCCGCAAATCTGTGGTGCGCCTCGCGGCTATGCGGACATGCTGGGCTACTTGCAGAGATCGGCTGGCACCTCGATCGCAGATCAGGGTTTTTCTGCCCTTCGTTTTTGGAAGGGCCGTGAGATGACGCGCATCGCCGTACGCGAGCTTGCAAACGTGGCGTCGCTGGAGGAAACCACCGGTGAGCTTTCGCAGGTGGCGGAAATTTGTATCCGCAATGTGTTCGAACATTGGAACACGGAATTGCGGCAACAATATGGTTCGCCTAAGGCGGACTTCGCCATTCTTGCATTAGGCAAGCTTGGCGGCGGTGAGCTAAATCACAGCTCAGACGTCGATCTTCTCTTTCTCTACAGTGAGGAAGGCCAGCTCACAACACACATTTCCTATCACGAATTCTTTAACCGGCTGGGAAAAAGAATCCTCGAAACGTTTTCAACTCAGCATCCGGCTGGCTCGCTCTTTCGCGTCGATCTGCGTCTGCGACCCGAAGGCTCGGCGGGGCCATTGGCCCGCTCGCTCGAGAGCATGGAGAATTATTATGCCGGGTTCGGCGAAACCTGGGAACGTCTTGCCCTGATCAAGGCGCGTGGAATCGGCGGCAGCCGCGAGCTGGCTTACGAATTTCTACGGCAACATCAGCCTTTTATTTACCCCAAAAGCGCGTCGCCCGACCTGCTGGACGAAATCGCCAGTATCAAGCGGCGCATCGAGCGCGATATAGTCGGCGCGGATAAGCTGGAACGCGACGTGAAACTTGGACGCGGAGGGATTCGCGAGATCGAATTCATCGTGCAGACGTTACAGCTTATCCACGGAGCGCGTCATCCGTTCCTGCAGGAATCAGGCATGCTCAAGGCGCTGCGAGCGCTCCGCCAATTGGATCTTCTTCCGCGCGAGGAAGTGCTGACTTGCGATAATACCTACCGATTTCTCCGCCGCGTGGAGCATCGTTTGCAGATAGAGGCCGAACAGCAAACGCATATCGTTCCTCAAGAGGCGGAAGCCTTGCGACGCCTCGCACTCAGCCTTCGGTTTCCGTCCAGTGAAGATTTCACTGCGGCGCTGCAGGAAAAGATGCGCGCGGTGCGTCCGATTTTTCAACGGATTGTTTCAGGAACCTCCACGGCTCCGGCCAGATCGCCCAAGGCAAACGATCTCGAAATTTTCAGCGATCAGAAACGCGCCGCGAAGGCGCTTTTCGATCTCGTACAGGGCGCTGCCGGGTTCCATATCGCGCCGCGCACACGCCAGATCTTTCGCAAGCTGCGTCCGGACTTGGTAGGATGGCTTGCAAAAACTGCAGACCCGGATGCGACGCTGAATCAATTCGTTCGCCTCGTGGAGGGTTATGGTTTGCGCAGTCTGTTCTTTGAGCTCCTGGTCGCAAATCCTCGATTGCTGGAGCTGGTTATAAAAACCTTCGATGCCAGCCGCTTTGCCAGCGAGCTTTTAATTCGCCGGCCGCAGCTTTTGGAGGATATCACTCGAGACCCAACATTTGATGAACCACGGTCCGTAGCAGAGAATTTAAGGCGCCTCGATTCGTTAGGCGCGGATGCAAACAATCTCGACCCAATACGCGCCTACCGGCAAAGGCAACTCTTGCGCATCATCCTGCGCGACGTGCTGGGACTTATCCAACCAGCGGCGACTTTTGCCGAGCTTTCCGATGTCGCGGAAGCGTGCCTGGTTTTTGTTGCGAAGCTCCTCGCAAGTGAGCGGTTGACCGTCATCGCGCTCGGAAAATTTGGAGGGCGCGAGATCAGCTACGGCGCAGACCTCGACGTTTTATTTGTGGGCGACGACGTTCGCGCCGCGCAGAATCTTATGATCGCCATGGCGCAGCCAACTGCAGAGGGAAACATCTGGGCGCTGGATGCAAGGCTGCGTCCTGAAGGAGAAAAAGGCCCGGTTGTCTGTTCTCTAGAAACTTACCAGGCGTACTACGCAGGCCGAGCGCAGCCTTGGGAATTGCAGGCGCTGACTCGCGCACGCAGTGTCAGCGGGTCGTTGCAAAGCGAATTCATGAAGATTGCAAAACGCGCATGGAGTCGAGCATGCCAGGATGCCGATCTTTTCATAAAAATCGAAGACATGCTTGAGCGCATTCGGCGTGAGCGCGGAAGCAGATCGGATTTTCTCGATTTGAAGACCGGAAACGGCGGCATCATAGAAGCGGAGTTTCTCGTTCAAGCATTGCAGATGCGCGGAAATATCTGGGAACCAAGCTGGGAGCGTGCCGTCGATCGCATGCACAAGCCCGGGTATCTGAGCAGCTCGGAAATTGCGAAGTTCAAAAGCTCTTATGCGTTCCTGCGCCGCTGCGAACTTGTGCTGCGTCGATATGACAATAGAGGCGGTTCAACGCTTCCGAGCGATCCAGACGAACAACGAAAGTTTGGCATTCGCCTTGGCTACGATGAATTCGACGCTTTCCGTCGCGATTATCTCGATGCTCGCCACGCAATTCACACACTCTACCAACGGCACATTAGACCGGCTTAACCGCAGTAACGATTAACGTTCGCCCAAGCAGCAGGTCCCGCGAATTCATCGCTCGAACAGCCCAGGCATTTCGCTCGTCCAGTGTGCCGTAGGTGCTCTTATCACGATGATAAACGAGCCAGTTTGTGGCGCGCAGAGGAACGATTAGGAACGGAAATGCCAGAAGGGAGCGGCGTTGGTACTTATCCACTGTCACTTTCAAATCCTGGAAGCCAGCACTGAGAAGCGCGTGCGATAGATAGAACCAGCTGACCGGGTTGATGTGGCCACGCGTGGTGTGAATGTCGGATTCGTCAGAGGCCAAGGGGCCAAATAAATTGTAAAAGCCAGACGACAGATAGCGCAAACGGGAACGCAGATTCAAAATATTCGGGGTTGAGAATACTGCGACGCCCCCCGGTTGTAGAACACGGAAAACTTCGCGGATGACCTTCCGATAGTTTTCCAAGTGCTCGATTGTTTCGATGCACGTAACCAGCGCGAACCGATTATCGCTGTACGGAAGCGGTTGGCGATTCAGATCGACTGTGTCGATCCTCGGACCCGGAACAGAGAGCAATTTATCCGTGTAATCGCAGCCAAAAGAACGAAAGGGATAGTGCGCTCGAACAAGCCGTAACAATTCTCCGGTCCCGCTGCCAACATCGAGGTGGTCTCCGCTCGATGGCATGGCAGTCGCGATCGCGCGAAGGACACTTTGATGAATCCTCGAAGTGCTTAGCTCGGAAATCTCGCGCCGCCGTTTTCTCCCAAAGATTTTTCGGTAGATTTTCTTGGAGAACCTTCGAGTGCGCACAGCGAATTGTGAACTGTGTCCGATCGCGTTAAGACCGGCAATCGCCTGCGAACCAATCAGCCCGGGATCCCTTTGAGCATCTCAGTATTGGTCGGGAATTTTTTCACAAACATCAACAGCCGCTGAATCGCTTCCTCTGGTTTGTGTCCAGCCAGGCCACGCCGAATGAGATTGATTTTCTCCAGTTCCCACGGTTGCAACAGCAACTCTTCCCGCCTCGTGCCAGAAAGAAAAATGTCCACCGCAGGATAGATCCGCTGGTCGCCGATTTTCCGGTCGAGCACCATTTCCATGTTTCCGGTGCCCTTGAATTCTTGAAAGATCAGTTCGTCCATGCGGCTGCCGGTTTCGATCAATGCCGTAGCAACAATCGTGAGAGAACCGGCTTCCTCAGTATTACGCGCGGCTGCAAAGATTTTGCGCGGAGTCTCCATGGCGCGTGCATCGATACCGCCGCTCATTGTGCGACCTCCACCGCCCATCGCATTATTGAATGCGCGAGCAGTCCGCGTGATTGAGTCGAGAAGAATAAACACGTGTTTTCCTGCTTCGACGAGCCGTTTCGCGCGCTCGATCGCCAATTGCGAAATGCGGGTGTGACTTTTGATGTCGGCATCATTCGAGCTGGCCATCAGCTCTGCGGTTGGATGCGAACGACGAAAATCGGTGACCTCCTCCGGACGCTCATCGACAAGCAGAATGATAAGAATGACCTCCGGATGATTTTTTGCTACTGCATCTGCTATGTGGTGCAGCAGCGTTGTCTTGCCCGTGCGCGGCGGCGCGACAATCAAACCGCGCTGCCCCATGCCAAGCGGCGTCATTAAATCCATGATCCGCGTCGTGAAACGATCCGGCACTGTCTCAAGCTTGATCCGTTTGTTCGGATTAATTGTGGTCAACTCCTCAAATGGCGTGAGACCCTGATATTTCGTAGGCTCTTCGCCATTGATCTTCAGCAGCTTGACCAATTGCGGGCCGCGGCTGCCGCGCCGGGTTTCACCGTAAATCCACATCCCATCACGCAAGGCAAAACGGCGAACAATTTCGGGCGTGACGAAAATATCCTGCGGCGTTTGCACGAAGTTGCGCTTCGCATCGCGCAAGAACCCGAAACCTTTGCCCGAGATTTCAATGATACCTTCGCCGAATTCCGGTTCGGCCTGAACTTGTTCGCCACCTTCGGCAGCAGCCTCCCCTCCCTCGCGCCCGCCTGAGGCCGGTCGGTCGAGGGTCTCGACATCAGTAACGGCGCTGCCAGGATTGGCATTAACTGATGAAGAATTTGGCGACTCTTCTGAGTCATCGCGCCTGAACCGATCGCCCCGGTCTCTGTAACGCTTTCGCGGGAAACGACGGCGCGGGGGATGATGACGTTGCTCCGGCAAGCCAGACTCAGTCGGCACAGGTTGGTTTTCGTTTTCTTCGTTCATAAGCTAAAAATCTCGGGGCGCAGCCCCGCCTTAACACGTCTCCTGCAAGCAATAGTTTTTCAGGCCGGCAATCTGGCCAGCAATTCGTCGGGAATTTCTAGATTTGAATAGACGTTCTGCACGTCGTCGTCGTCTTCAAGCGCATCACATAACCGGAGCACCTGACGCGCGGCGGTTTCGTCGGGCACCGCAACAGTTGTATCGGGAATGAATGTAAACTTTTGCCCATCGGTGGTTACGCCCGCGTTCTTGAGCGCTTCAGCTACGGCGTATAGCTGATCGTGGGAAGTAAGAATAACATACTGATCGTCGTCGTTTGTCAACTCTTCCGCGCCGGCCTCCAAGGCAATCTCCAGCAGTCGATCCTCGTCGATGTTTGACCTCGGGACAGTGATTTGGCCTTTCCTGTGAAACATGTACGAAACGCTTCCCGTGGAGGCGAGATTGCCATTATGTTGACTGAAAATGCTTCGAATCTCCGCCCCCGTGCGGTTCTTATTATCGGTTGCCGTTTCGACAATGATTGCCACGCCTCCTGGCGCGTAACCTTCGTACACGATCTCGTCGAATTGTTGCGCATCCTTGCCCTCGCCGGTGCCGCGTCTGATCGCGCGCTCTATGTTATCGTTTGGCATACTCTGCGCGCGTGCAGCCTGGATCGCGCTGCGCAGACGCGGATTGGTATTCGGATCGCCGCCGCCCCGCTTTGCCGCGATGGTGATCTCCTTTGATAATTTACTGAAGATCTTGCCGCGTTTCGCGTCGATCGCGCCCTTAAACCGCTTGACCTTCGACCACTTACTGTGTCCCGCCATGGATGGGAATTGTTATGCAACTGCTGATTGAACCTGCGAATTTCCGAACAACACCTCGCCAAGAGAATGGCTGATGAGGGAGGAAACTAACGCACGTTATTCAATCCCAAAGTCGATTCTTTGTCAACCACGCCGCAGAGTTTTCGTCGCAAAAGCGAAGAACCCCGGTTCTATCGAAAGCTATGAGCTCAGGAGCGTGATCGAATACCGGTATCGATATACATATCGACATGGACAGTCTGATTTGAAGCAATCGTAAACCGTTGCGGTTTCGCTCGGACGTGGCCCTTGGGTTGCCGCCCTTGCACATCCAAAATGTAATCGCCTGGCGGCAGTGCGACACGAAACTTTCCGGTTTCGTCCGCGGTAACACGCGCAATTTCCTTTTTGCCATCCTTGCTCAGAATGATTAGCGGATATTCGGCATAATTTGCACCGCTGAACTTTGGCGGGTTTCCTTCGGCAAGCTCAACACCTGCGGACGCAAGGATCCTCACACGTCCCTCGACGAAACCCGGCACGTTGTTATCCGATGCCAAACACCCGATTCCGATCAGAACCAAAAAGACG
>DATIOX010000237.1:0-8377 GCA_035472675.1 Candidatus Dormiibacterota bacterium | reverse complement strand
ATAGAGGGCAGTGTGCAGTAAAAGGCGGCAAGCTGGCAATCGTAAACGTCGGTTCGCCGGAAAATGAGGCAGCGCAACGGTGAAGATCCTGAGCCGTTGAGCAACCCACATCTTCGCTACAATGCGGCTATTCGCGCGCTTTGAAGTCGGCGGTCGATTCGTGCGTGCGCGTGCTCTGCTCCGTCGATACGCGGCTATGCGCGCGCGTGTGTAGCGTGGACGTTTAGACGCGCTGGCAGAATGGCGCGCGCCGTTCCCACGGTCGCGCGTATAGCGTTTTTCGGACGCGTCCGCGTCATTAACGCGTCCGCGTCATTTGACGCGTCCGCGTCATTTAGAGCGCGACGCGCATGACGCCGCATGACGCCGGGACTGTCAAAATAGCGTATTTTCTTTCATTTCGCGGCAATCGCGATTGCTGCCAAAATCGAGCAGTGTTTGAGCGTGATTTAGCTATGAAAAACAGTGGATTTCCGGCGGAGGGGTTCGAGCCCACACGGCTGTGCGGCCACCGGATTTGCAATCCAGTCATGCTCGAGATATCGCCAGTGACCACGCATCGTGTACCCATGAACAGTGCCAACATGGTAGTGAGTCCCAACTATAGAGCCGGCGAGACCTTTCAGAACGACGCTGAATCCTCCGGATGTGACGTTAAAACAACAGGGCTGGAACCAGACACCATTGGCGTAAGGAACCCAGAGACGCTCATCTTCCAGGTTAACGTTAGTGATGAAGTGTTCGCGGCTCCTTCGAGTCGGCTCGAGGCCGTCGGTGAAGCTGCTAAAGGCATTGATCGGCATATGTCCCGTTTAGCGGGTCATTAATTGAAATGTCAATCTCCGTCCGAAACGCCTCACAACTGCTCATATTATCCGCACGTCGCGCTCGGCGGAATCCTTTAAAACTGCTAACGCAGCCTGATATTCCGGGCTCTCGTATGCCTCAATCGCCTTTTGCGTGCTCTCGAATTCGATTATGACCAGCCGTTGATTAAGTCCAAATTCATACGCTTTCACTGGGATCCCTCGCACCAGAAAACGGCCGCCGTGCGCTTCAATGGCTGGGCCGGCTAGCCTCGCGTAGCTCTTTAGCGTCGCCTCATCTGGCACTGAGCGATAACAGGTTATCCAGTATCCTTTCGCCATTACGTTTACCTCGGTGGGCCACGCGAAATCCTTTCATGCCGGCGAAGCGCGGGCTATTTCTTTGTAGTTACACGAGTGACAGTGAAAATCTCGCTCGGCAGAACCTGGCCTTCAGGTCTGCCCGGTCCCTCCTGTGAAATGATGCGGGACTTAAAAATCTTTTCAGTGAGTTCTATGATTTCCTCCACAGCCGTCGAATCCGAAGACTCGCCGGCAAATCGCCAGGTCGTAATCAACCGGCCGTGTTCAATCCGCCATTTTCCGCGGGAGTTATCTCCTTCGTCCGGTGGATCCATGACCCACATTCCGTCAGCGCGATATTGAGTGTCGTGCCGATGACCGTGCCATGTTCCAACCAAAAGCCGTGACAAAGTTGCATCGTCCGGAAGCGCCAGAGCGATGATCGGCACAATCAAAGCGGCAATGACGAAAGCAGCACGCATTAGTGCTTCTGATTGATATAAGCAAAAATCTTCGCGTTATACCGACGCGCGTATTCTTCCTGTCGTTCCCGAAGTGGGATGTCGTTGGTGACACAGCCGACTCCAGCGTCAGCTTTGGGATATTTCTTGGCCACCTCGATCGGAACACCGACTGGCATCGACGCGATGCTGCCGGACCAATAAAACTTGATGTGACCTGTGCGAATATCTTGTTCTGCTTCCTTCACCGCATCAGCCGGGTTCCAAGTCGGCTCCGCCGCAACGCAACACCCAGCAACGAGGACCAGTACGAGAATGCGCAAGATCTTCATCTAACGTGATAACAGATCAGCTACGGTCACCTAAAGCGAGATTTTTCAGCGCGCGATGAACGTCACTCAGTTCCAAGTCGGCGACGACGTCTTCAGCGGAAGGCGAAAGCTCGAATGACCTACGTGTGATGGGAGTTATTCTTTAGGCAGGACGACGTCGTTCAGATTATAGGTTGAATAGGCCTTCGGCTCATCGCCTCGGGCGATAATCGCATCAATGACACGGCCAAACTCTTCCGTGTGCCAGTGTCTTCGCGTCTCCCACCATTGTTGTGTGCCGGGATAGGCGATCACATCGCTCATCGTTCGCTCGACCTCGCCCCACAAGGACGCGCTAAGCACGCCGTCGCGATGTGAAAAATACATTGCCTGGAAATTTTTGAAGAAACGATTCAAGAACGCGCTAAACCTGAGTTTGGAAACGGCATCGAGGTCATTGAAGGACTGCACGCCGCGGAGATAAATCGCGCAAAACTCGGCGTTGTCGTGGAATGACTTTGTGAGATCGCCCCACTGGACGGTGAGAGCGTTCACCGCGGAGTGACGCCGCTCCTTGGTTTGCTCGCGGATCTGCACAGCCAGGTAAATCAGAGAAGGAATTCCGACAAACACCGCCGCTAATTGCCCAATCGCCGCTAGCATTTCCCAGGTCATCGAATCGTGTCTCCTTTAAGTAAATCCAACACCCTTTAGGACCGACAAGAACTTCACCACAGGCCTATCTTTTGTCAGGAGGTCCAGGCGTCGAAGCTACGAGGTCGGAATTCCACATGTCGGCAACACATTTCCATTTTCCGTCAGGTTGTCTTTCCCACACCTCGAGGTATTTCCCACGATCGTTGATCGGTTTGCCGCTGGTATCATTCATGGTCAGCTCGTAGGCGCCGCTCACCCACGCCATCTCGCCAGACTGGCCGAGTTGAACTCTGGCCGGGCTCCAAGTGATCACGAGACCGGAACTCGTGAGTAGATCTTTCCAGAAATTCCGAATCGCTTCTTTTGTCGCTGCGCTTCTGGCGTTGGGAGGGAACACGATCGCATCATCGGAATAGTACGCGACCGTCTGCTCCAGGTCTTTAGCTGCGGCGGCTTTCGACCATTGCGCATCGAGATCACGAAGAATTCGCTTCACTGGCTTGGTATCGCTCGTGTCTTCCGACTGCGAACCGGCAATGGATTGCGCCGAAATCGAACCTGGCACGTTCTTTGAAAACCTGGCCGCTCGCTTCGGTACCAACAGTTGGTAAGCGGAGAGACCAAAGGCAATGACAGCGACGCCGATGATAAATCTCGCAAACGTGCGCCGGCTCCAATACGGGATCACCTCGTCAGGTGAAAGATCCTCGGTTCGCTTCAAGCCTTCAGGCGTCATTTCGAAGGCCCACGAAATGAACAGGGCCAGCACGAACCCAAGTGCGAGCAACGCGACGAATGCGATGATCATCCACTCTGGCGCGTCGAGCATTGGCAAAAAAACCGCTGCGATCTCAATCAGCAACCACGCCACCACGGCATAAGTCAACGCAACCCTAAAGACATTGCGCCGCTTCAGTTCGGCAAGGAAGGAAGGCTTGTGGCTCATGACGCTGCGGGCAAACCGAGTTTGGCGAGTAAGTTCTTGTAGCGGGGATCGTCGCGCAAGCCGCGCAACAACGGATCAATTAACAATGTAAGCGTCCCGGTGTCGTGATTATCAAACGAGATTTGCAACCACTCGAACGCTTTGTCTTTCTCGCCGCGTACGGCGTAAACCTCAGCGATTTGATAGGCCAACTGATCTCGGCCATTTGCAATGAGATCAGCCAATGCCGCGTCTGCCGCCGCGCGATCGCCGCGCACGTAGTGGGCGAGGGCGAGTTCAAAACGGCGATAGCCTTCATCGGGCTCCAGTTCCGCTTCCCGCAGCGCCGTGTCACCATCGCCGCGCTCGACCGCGACGTGCACCTGGTAACGATGATTGCCAGCAGCTGCTGGCTGCAACTCCGCTGCTTTGCGTGCTACCGCATCTGCCTCATCCAGTTTTCCCGCGACGAAAAGGACGCGACCTAGATTACCTTGCGCTGTAACAGAAAGAGGATCGAGTTCCACTGCGTGCCGGGCCTGCCGCTCGGCCTCATCGACTTGCCCCAAATAAACGATCACTCGAGCCAGCAGATCGTTTGCCGTAGGATTTGCAGGCGAGAGTTCTTTCGCGCGCTTTAGTTCGCTCAGCCCTTCCGCGAACTTCCAATCGATAAAAAAGCGGACCCAACCCAGGGCGGCATGCGCCTCCGCCAGCGCCGGCGCGATCGCGACGGCCTTCTCCGCATCCTCGCGTGCTTTCGGCCATGCGGTTTTGCCCTGGCCGCTAAGATCCCCGATCAGCGTCCACGCTTCGGAACGCTCGGCGTATGCCAGAGCATAATCAGGATCCAGCCGAATCGCCTCATCGAAGTAACTGACCGCTTTGCGATAGTCTTCGAGATTGCGGCGCTGGAAATGGAAATGACCCTGGAGGTAAGCGTTATGCGCTTCTACACTATTAGGCGCAGCTCTTTTGGCCGACCTATCATTCGATCCAAGCAAGGTCACCTTCAGTGACTCAGCCACCGCCCTGGCTATTTCTTCTTGCACTGCAAAAATGTCTTTAAGCTCGCGATCGTACGTTCGCGTCCAGAGCTGAATCCCGTCCGCGGCGTTCACGAGTGCAGCAACGATCCGCACTCGATCGCCTTGCTTGCGCACAGTGCCGTCCAAAAAGGTGCTCACGCCCAGTTTCTCACCAATCGTTTTCGGTTCATCTCTTCTGTCTTTGAACCGGAACGAAGAGCTGCGACCGATCACCTTGAGCCCACTGATTTGAGCCAGAGCTGCAATCAATTCTTCCGACAAGCCATCTGAAAAATATTCATCCTTCGGATCACCACTTTCGTTGATCAACGGCAGCACGGCGATGGATTTCTCGGGGCTCGCCCTCGTGACCTCGCTGACTCGAGACGTTCCATGGCCAGCAGTATAGCGGCCGACAAAGAACAAACCGACGGAGAGCGCCGCGCCGATTAGAACAATGTAGATCCAAGCGCCGCCGCGGGACCGTTGTCCCGCAGCGTCAGCAGCTTCTGTTCGTTTGATTCCTTCGGGCGTCGCTTCAAATGCCCACGCGATGATCAGAGCAATCGGGAATCCAACGACGATGGCGAGCACAACTAGCCGAACCGCCCAATTTGGAATTTCGAAAAACGGAAACACCTGCGTGGCGATTTGAATCAGCAGCCACGCGACGACTGCATACGCGGCGGCGACCTTGTATACGTTGCGCCGCTTCAGCTCGGCAAAGAAATTACCCAAATTCATTTGGAAGCTGATCTCGCTCCGAATTCCCGCGCCGGGACGATTTTTTCGGCGAGCGCTTCGAAGCGAGGATCGCCGTGGAGCGAAGTAAGAATCGGATCGATCCGGATTGGACCGATGTTATAGCCGTCCCGCTCTTGGTAACCCTGCTCCAGCCATTTCACGGCCTCATCCCGCTCGCCTAATCCGAGAAAAACACACGCCAGCGAGTAAGCGCAGGTGTAGCGTTGCGTTCGCATCTGGCGCAGTTGTTCGAGAATTTTTCGGGCCTCCTCCTTCCGGCCCATCACGCCACAAAGATGGCCGACGAATCCGATTGGAACCGGATCGTCGGTCAACTCGGCTGCTTTTTGATACTGGGCCATGGCTTCAGCGAGATTGCCTTTGACCTCCAGAGCGTTTCCCAGATTGTAGCGCGCAAAATAAAAGGTGCCGTCCATCTCGATCGTCTTACGGAACTGCGCGATGGCGTCATCCAGCCGGCCCGCGCAACGCAGGGCGACGCCTAAGTTCGTGTTGATGACAAGCGAGAGAGGATCAAGTTCAAGGGCGCGCTTCATCTCCGCGAGCTGGCGCTCGCTTTGACCGATGTTAGCCAGAACCTGATTCGCCAACCAGTGGTGGGCGTTTGCGTCATTCGGATTCAGTTGAATCGCTCGCTCGAACCCAGCAGTGGCTCCCAAGAAATCGAAGTTGTAAACCGCCTTGATGTCAGCGACGGCTGCATGAGCGTCCGACGAAGATTCGTCAAGAGTGAGAGCTTTGGTCGCCGCAGCCTCGGCTTTTGGAAAACAATCGATGGGCGCTCCGCCGTTATAAGCCGGAAGTACCATCCAAGCTTGTGCTAAAGCAGCATAGGCGAGTGCGTATGCCGGATCCTTGGCAATCGCCTGATTGAAATAATCGATCGATTTCCGCAGATCAGGCGCAGTGCGTTTGTTCCAGAAGAATCGGCCCTGAAGATAAAGCTCGTACGCTTCGGGATTCTCCGTCGGCTTTTTCGACAAAGCCGTCTTTTCCGAGCCGCTCAGCTTGGCCTGTAACGTGTCGGCGATCGTTTTCGCGATGTCGCTCTCGACCACGAAGATGTCGGTCAACCTACGATCATAAATTTCACCCCAGAGATGTGCGTCTGTTAGCGCATTGATCAACTGCACGTCGACGCGGACCTGATCCGCCGATTTTTGCACGCTGCCTTCCAGGATGTTCGCCACGCCGAGTTGCTTCGCGATGTCCCTTAAGTCTTGCGGAGCGCTTTTGAATCGCTGCGTCGAAGTGCGCGAGATCACTTTCAAGTCCGCGACCTTTGCCAGTCGCGTGAGGATTTCGTCCTGCACTCCCTCGCAAAAGTAAGCGTTGTCTGGATCTCGACTGAGATTGTCGAAGGGAAGAACGGCGATCGATTTGTTTGTCATCGCCGGCGCGCTGGCCGAAACCGACGATGTCGATCTTGCGCGAAGAATCTGAAAGACGAACAAGCCCGCTGCGATCACTGCCAGCACCGTCGTGATCGCAACAATCTTGCGGCCAGTCTTGCGCGTGATTGACTGCTCGGGAGCAATTTCCGATTCAAGCTTGATTCCTTCCGGCGTAATCTCGAATGCCCAGGACAAAACGAGCGCCACCGGAAATCCGAGGACGATGATGATGATAAATACCTTCATCACCCACTGCGGCGCGTCGAAAGCGGGCAAGAAAATGGATGCCGCCTGGATCAAGAGCCACGACACGACTGCATACGCGACGGCAACTTTGTAAACATTCCGCCGCTTCAGTTCGGAAAAAAAGTTGTGCGGATTCATCGTCGCAGGTCAGCGATTCTCTTCGAGATGTTGTTAGACTGACGCGAGCGCTTCGTCGAGAGTTTGCGTCAGCGCGGGTGCAGCGGAACGCAGTTTCGCATCCTCCGTCACAAGAGGGGCGTCGAGTTGTTGCGCGAGCACCAGAAAGCGCGCGTCATACGCCGTCGTGCCATAACGAAGTGCGGCATCCAAAGCGGCTTGATGACTCACGCGAAACAGGTTGGGCTGGAGAAACGCTGCGGCACGGTCGAGGCAGTCCCGCGCGGTGGCGGCCGTGATGTAGCGCGCCCGCTCATAAGTAATGAGCACATTGCTTAGCTCGATCAGCGCGAGCGGTTCGGTCCGCCAAATCTGATCCCGAGCAAACAACTTCATCACCGCGTCGGTGCGGGCGCTCCGCACATACAGCGGCGCAATGATGTTGGTATCGATGACAAGCATTCCACGTATCGCGCTTAATCACGGCCCCATGCGATTGCTGCCTCAATGTCTTCCGTAGTCGGCTTGAACCCGCCACGCAGTTTGACCGGCTTCGGAATCTTGGGACGCCGCGTTCTGCTGGCGGCCATTCCTTTTTTAAGCAGCTCAGCGATCGTGTCCTTCAACTTCTTATGCTCATGGACGGCTCGAATTTTCACTTCGCGCATCAGTTCATCTGGCAAATCCAAGGTCGTCTTCATGTTGCCATATTCCCAGAAAGCTGGTTTTATGTCAATATGGCCATAGCCAATGGGTCAGTGCCGACCAACGGAATCGTTGGGTCGTTTCAGCTCGGCAATGAAATTGTCGGGGTCACGGCTTGGTGATGCCGGACGGGGTGTAGGGCAGGGCCAGTTTCGCAAGAACCGCCTTGAAGCGCGGGTCGTTGCGCAATGGATCGAAACTTCGATTCCATAGCCATGCCGTGAAACCGCTGTTGTGCTTGTCCGCGTAGATTTCCAACTCGTCCAGAGCTCGGCCACGTTCTCCCAATGATATGAGATAGAACGCGTACCAAATCGCGTCCTGCCGGATATTGTCGTTTTCCGGCGAAGTCTCCAGACTATTTACGGCTGCGACGCGCTGGGCCGGGTCGGCCATGCCGCGTGCGAGCAATGCTTTGGCGTCTTCATTCTGGCCCGTGAGTTTGGCTAGCAAGCGCAACTCCGTTTCCGCCTCCGGATACATTTTGCGGTCGATATACTGAATGGCGGCCCAGTTATGCGCTGCCTGGAACTCTGGGTGCGCCGCGAGAACGCTTTTCATCTGCGCTTCCGCCGCGTCATCACGCCTAAGCGCAGCGAGAGCGCCGGCATGTATGACGCCGATAATAGGCGATAACGGATCGAGTTCCTGAGCGCGCT
>DATIOX010000236.1:0-8390 GCA_035472675.1 Candidatus Dormiibacterota bacterium | reverse complement strand
CTCCGTCCAAAAACGTTGCCCAAGAAGCTCCCCGATTTCGGCATCACGGGTTGGTCCTCCCCACCGTGGGTCCGTCTTGGGCAGATGGACAAAAACATAGTTATATAGCGCGCTCCAAAGTTGGTTCCGCAACTCCTCGTCAATTGAATCTATCTGGACAATTTTCTCTCGAGGTTTCAGGCGCTTACGTTGCGAAAACGAGGTCATTGCGGCTTAAACGTGTTCAGGGAAGTTGAGACATTAAGACTGGTGGTTCATCGCCCTGCAATCAAAAAGCCGCTTCTAGTGCTATGCTGGCGCTGCTCGGGTTGCCGAAAGTAGCAACAGCGGAAACTACATGAGGGAGAAACGGGGCTCTCAAAACTGGTGCGGTCTAATTTTGATAGTCGTGTGGCGAATCGCTGGCGAAACATTTGAACTCTACCAGGGACCGAACGTTAGTACGAGTATCTAAAACATATGCGCCGAAAGATCACGCAGGAAACCTGGGAGCAGATTAAGACCGCGTACGCAGCCGGGATTAACCTGCGCGAATTGGCGCGTAAAATGAAGATTCCAGAGGGAACTGTCCTTGCTCACGCCAAACGCTACGGTTGGACCCAACAGATTCAGATCGCAACGCAGGAGCTCGCCGTTATGCAATCAGATGCAATCGCACCACTGCAATCAGTGCCTCAATCGCTCGTTGCTATATTGGCCGAGCGAAAGGATCGAACCAGGCTGGGCCTGAGTAAGTACGCGGCGGAAGCTGCCGAAGCGGCAGCGGAGTGAGCGGCATTCATAAACGTGTGTAGGAATCGCCGATGACATACTGGCCGCATCACTTGTCATCCGGCAATCAAAAACGATTCTAGCGCGATCCTGTGAAGCGGGGATATTGGACGGGCAATTCCTGGTTTGCGTGTTTGGGCCTTGCGTGTTCGACAGCGTCCAAACCTTACGCCTTTTCCCGCCAATGATTGTGCGCGAAAAAGCCGCCGAAAAATTCGGAATTGTGCTGGTGACCCAGCGTTAATACGACTATCCTAAGGTGGTATGTGCCAAGGCAAATAACAAACTGTAATCAAAACCCTTACGCGCACCCGATTCCCCAAAAAATACCGCCCAAAGCTGGCTCCGGTACCATTGGAATAACCCCCAGAAAAATCTCCCCGATTCAGTGCACCCAATCCGCACCCAAACTGCAAGCACTAGGGGGAATACGATGCGAATCGTTACGCAATCGGTCCCTCTGCCAACGATTGCATTCAATCTGCATTCAGGAGAAGTGCACTCATTACGCACTCAGTATGCAACCAATTTGCAACCAACCTGCATCCAATCTGCATCCAGTTGGCGCAATCATCACGCAATCATGTTCTTTTGGAGGCCTCTTTACTTGTCAAATACTTGACGAATAGACGACGGTTTCGTGCGTTTTGGTGCGTGACCATTCGCAGCCGCTAAAATCGCTCAGCCTAACGAATCTCCATCTTAAAATAGCTTCTTCGAGGGTAGAAAATCAACTGCGCCCGGCGCGGCTCGAACGCGCAACCTACGGCTCCGGAGGCCGTCGTTCTATCCAGTTGAACTACGGGCGCGAATGGATCCCGAACATAACGCAATTTAGTGAGTTAGCGATTCAAGGATTTGGCGGTTATCCAGTCGGTGAACCTCCAACTTGTGAGATCGCTAAATGACCCTCTGGGTGGTTGCAATTTTACCCATCCTGCTGGAAACTGTTCGCCCGCCTGGGCGGGCGGGGAAGGGGAAATTTCCATGAATCAGATCATCGATGCCATTGAGAAAGAACAGCACAGAAGCGAAGTAACAAAGTTTTCTGTTGGGGATAGCGTGCGCGTTCATACTCGCGTGGTGGAAGGCGACAAGGAACGAGTCCAGATATTCGCTGGCATTGTCATTGGCAGGAAGGGTCGGGGACTCAACGAAACATTCACGGTGCGGCGAATCTCGTACGGCGAAGGCGTGGAGCGTGTGTTTCCGCTGCACTCGCCCCGCATCGCAAAAGTGGAGGTGGAGCAGCAAGGCCGCGCGCGGCGCGCGAGACTAAATTATCTTCGCACCCGCAAGGGTAAGGAAGCGACGGCTGTGCGCGAGTAAAAAATGTGAGATGTGAGAATTGATTGGTGAAAGATTTTTCCCACGACTCACATCTCACTTCTCACCATTAGAATTTCTGCATAATGTGCCGCATGCGCCGGCGATGCGGATTTCGTTACGAGAAAAAACTGCGCGCCACCGGCGCCGCGCGGATTGCCGGGATTGATGAAGCTGGCCGGGGGGCGTTGGCCGGCCCGGTTGTGGCCGCTGCGGTAGTTCTTCCTGAAAAATTTCGTCACCGTCGCCTGAACGATTCCAAGCAGCTTGCACCGGAATTGCGCGAGCAGATCTATTCGGATATGGTGTCCAATCCCGAAGTCAGATGGACGGTCGGCGCTGTCGATTCCGTTGAGATTGATCGCATCAACATTCTGCGCGCAAGCCATCGAGCGATGCGCTTGGCAATCACAGCGCTGATCGACCCGCCCGATCATGTTTTGATCGATGGACTGCCAGTCATTCCTTTTCCGCTTCCGCAGACCGCGATTATTGACGGCGACTGCATCAGTCTGAGCATCGCTGCAGCGAGCGTGATCGCCAAGGTAACACGCGATCGGATGATGCGTGACTTTTGCGCCCAGTTCCCGCAGTATTGCTTCCACCAACACAAAGGCTACGGAACCGAACTGCATCTGCTGAAACTCCATGAATTCGGCCCTTGTCCAATCCATCGCCGATCTTTTGAACCGGTGGCACAACCGCTTCTCGCGTTGGAGGAAGTCGTCCGAATCCGGCCACCTGCGGCGAGGGGCGCGCGGCGAGAAATTGGCGCGCCGCTACCTCAAGCGTAACGGATACAAAGTCCTCTTCCGCAATTTCCGCGGTCGCAGCGGCGGTGAGATTGATGTTGTGTGTCGTGACAATGACACACTGGTGTTTGTTGAAGTAAAAACCCGTGGCCGTGAAGATTTTGGACGGCCCTTCGAGGCAGTTGATCGAGAGAAACGAAAGCGCATTTCTCGTGGCGCTCTGGCCTGGCTGCGAATGCTGGATAATCCCGATATCCTTTTCCGATTCGATGTCGTGGAAGTCATCATTGCAGACGATGCCAAACCGCGTCTCGAACTAATCAAGAACGCGTTCCCGCTCTCCAAGCCTTATCTTTACTGAAGTTCTCGGGAGACCATGGTAACTCCTGCTCGTAATCGTGCTCATACTCATGCTCGAATAGTTCGATTAGGAGCAGGAGCACGAGCATGAATTGGCGAGCCTGGCTGCTCCAATGCGATGTTCGATGGTGGATGTTGGACGTTCGATGTTTGCTGCCCAACTGGCGTAGGTTTACCATGGGGTCATGGCCGAACCGATTCTTGTCGCGCAGTCGAAGCAACAGATCTTTTTGCTGCCGAAGATGGCGAACCGTCACGGATTGATCGCCGGCGCAACTGGCACGGGGAAAACGGTCACACTGCAGACGCTCGCGGAGAATTTCAGCGCGCGCGGTGTGCCGGTCTTCATGGCGGACGTGAAAGGTGACCTCGCCGGCCTCAGTCAGCCGGGCGGAAATAATCCGAATGTCCTCGAGCGTGCGAAGGAGCTTAAGATCGACAATTTCACCGGCGAAGCTTCTCCGGTGGTGTTTTGGGACGTGTTCGGCGAGCAAGGCCACACCGTGCGCGCGACCATTTCGGAAATGGGGCCACTGCTGCTTGGGCGCTTGCTCGAGTTGAACGACACACAGGAAGGCGTGCTCAACATCGTTTTCAAAATAGCCGACGAAAATGGGTTGCTGCTCCTCGACCTCAAGGACCTGCGCTCGATGTTGCAGTACGTCGCGGATAACGCCGACGAGTTCAAAACGCAATACGGGAACATCTCAGCCGCCAGCGCCGGAGCGATCCAGCGCAATCTGCTCGCGCTTGAATCACAAGGCGCGGACAAGTTTTTCGGCGAACCGGTTCTCAATCTCGATGACCTGATCCAAACGCAAAGCGGCAAAGGTGCGGTCAATATCCTTGCTGCGGACAAGTTGATGCAAAAGTCGCCGAAGGTTTACGCGACGTTCCTGCTTTGGATGCTCTCGGAGTTGTTCGAGAATCTTCCGGAAATCGGTGATCCGGAGAAACCTAAGCTGGTTTTCTTCTTCGACGAAGCTCACCTGCTGTTCGCCGACATCGCGGCGCCGGTCCAACAAAAGATTGAGCAGGTGGTGCGACTGATTCGCTCCAAAGGCGTTGGCGTTTATTTCGTGAGCCAAAATCCGCTCGATATCCCGGATGTTGTGCTGGGTCAGTTGGGGAATCGCGTGCAGCATGCATTGCGGGCGTTTACCCCGCGTGATCAAAAAGCGGTGAAAGCCGCTGCGGAAACCTTCCGGCAAAATCCGAACCTGAAAGTCGAGGCGGTGCTTACCCAACTTGCGGTTGGCGAAGCGCTCGTCTCGATGCTGGACGAAAACGGTAGTCCACAAATTGTTGAGCGCGCAAAAATTGTGCCTCCGCGTAGTCAGGTCGGTGCGATCACGCCAGATCAACGAAAACAGATCATAAATTCCTCGGTGCTTGCCGGCCACTACGAGGAGGCAATTGATCGCGAGTCGGCTTACGAAATACTGCGGGCTCGAGCAGGGGAAAAAGTTCAAACGGCCGAGGCTCCCCCTGTGGCAGCGGGCGCCCCATCCGGCGAACAAACCAAACCATCGATGCTCGAGGAAGCCTTGGGAACGGTCACAGCGGCCTTTCAACCAACAATTGGGCCGCGTGGCGCCGTTCGCGACTCACTTGCGACGTCAGTGGCAAAGAGCGCGATGCGCGCGGCGAGCAGCCAGCTCGGGCGCCAGCTTGTTCGCGGAATTTTGGGCGGAATCCTCGGTGGCAGCGGCAGCCGCCGCCGATAGGTGCCTGTAGCGGCGCTGTGGGCCGTATTGACACGTCGCACAGCGACGCGGCGACAGAAAAAATCACCGGGCGCTAAGCGCCCGATGATCTTGTTTGCCTTTGTTTATTTTTTCTTAGGCGCCCCGGCGGGACTAGCGCCTTCTTTCGCACCCTTGCCTGCCTTCACTTCCACTTCTGTGGCCGACATGGTGTAGGTGATAGTCACTTTCTCGCCAACCTTAAGGTCGCCCGTGACCTTGGTATTCGCGTCGCGATTGATTTCCCAACGGTCTTTCCCTTTCTGGACCGCAATCATTGAATCGGTGACTTCGAGAACTGGCCCGGTGACCTGGTAGGTCTTCCCCCCTGCGGCAAGAACCGCGCTGCTAAGCGCAAGACTCGCTGCTGACAATAAACTAAATGCTGTTTTCATATTCATAGTGACCGATTAGACCGCTTCACATCGCTTCTATTCAAGCGTTTTGTGCGATGGGTGTTCTTCCAACAGGATGGACTGTAGACCGACGCTCCTTGGTTTACGCCCAATACGCACAATCAATGGCCAGATAACATTTAGTGTTTGCTGAGGGTCTCCCCACGCATTGTGAAGATCATCGGTTATTTGTTCCAAGGGATCGCCGCCTTTCGCAGCGATAAACCGCTGCGTCGAAGACCACGTTCGAAGGTAGCCGAGCAGATGATCGAGATTCCATTGCGTCGTCATTTCGAATTTTGGCGGATCGATCTCCTGAAAGGGGAAGGCGATATCGGCGAACTGCTCAACGAAATCGCGCTCCGGCGGCCAAAAGGGCCCGACCACCTCATAGTAGTATCGATTCACGATCTCATCGATCGTCGGCTCGATGTGCAACAGATTGTAAGCCGATGCAGCGAGGATGCCGTCAGGCTTCAACACTCGCTGCGCTTCCGCATAAAAACGATCCAGATCGAACCAGTGCAACGCCTGCGCGACCATGATCAGATCAATCGTTCCCGTTTGGATGCCGCTGTTTTCTGCGGGTGCGACACGATACTCGACGTGTTCGTGTTCCTGGGCATTCGCGATCTGCTTCTCGCTTGCATCGGTCGCGATCACACGATCGAACACTAACGCCAATCCGACTGCCGCTTGTCCGCTTCCAGTACCGCAATCCCAAGCGAGCTGACAACTCGGCGCGATGCTCCCTATATAATCGAAGAGCTCCTGTGGGTAGCCCGGTCGAAAGATCGCGTAATCAGCAGCCTGTTTCGAAAAATGATCTTTGAAGTTCATATCAGCCTCCGCTTTGTAGCGGCGGCTGTCTCAGCCGGAAACCGGATGCAACTGCCTGCCCTGAGCGACAGTCGAATGGGTCACGTTGCTATTCTTTTGACGGTTCTGGAATGGCTCGCACTCCAACGCGAGCGAGATACTCGTCTGCCTGCAAGAGGTCGTTGCCAGCGCGCTCAATGATCTTGAGCAGATTATCCATCGACGAAACTTCCTCGAGCTGCTCGGTCAGGAACCACTGTAAAAAATTGATCGTGATGTAGTCGTTCTGCTTTCGCGCGAGTTCCACCAGCCCATTGATTTGCTGGGTGACGTGAATCTCCTGATCAAGCGAAAGTTTCACCGCGTCGCGCGCCGTCTTGAATTTCGATTTGGGCGCATCGATTGCCGGAATCGCCACGCGTCCGCCGGCGTCCACCACATATTTGATAAACCGCAGCGCATGCCCTTTCTCTTCCTCGGCCTGCTGGAAAAAATGCTGCGACAACTGCGGGAGCGCCTCGGACGCAAAATGCGCCCCGATCGCATAATATTGCAACTCCGCGCTGAACTCATACCCGATCTGCTCGTTAATCGCGTCAATGATTTTTTGGCTGGTAAGCATAGGCAAACCTTACTGCTGATTGCGCCGATGCAAAAGCAGCCGGTTGGGGAACGGGTGGAGGAATTGGTCGTGGTATGGTCTCCTCACCCATCGCGCCGTTTTACAAACCTACCGGCAAAATCAAGACGCTCTCTTCGTCGGCACTCTGCCGATTGACACTCTGAACGCGTTCGCGGGCAGCCAACTGTCGCTCCGGTTGGCGCTGCTCTGACAATGTCATACGATTGGGATTGTTTCTACTGAACGCGCCTTGCACTTCTGGAATGGAGTTTGCGTGATCCAATGCAAAGTCACCGAACCAGCACATCGAGAAGAAGACTGACGATTGCCGATCTTCGTTCGGTGACCGGGCTCATCATCGGACTGTATGTCACGATGCATCTGTCGAACCATGCGCTCGGCTTGATTTCGGTGCGCGCGCAAGAAGCAGTGCGGCCGTGGGTGATGGCGCTGTGGCATTCACCACCAGGCCAGGTGCTGTTATATGGCAGTCTGAGCACTCACGCGGCAATCGCGCTGATAATATTATTTCGGCGACGCCACTATTTAGCGCCGATCGGTATGTCAGTGCTCGAGGTGAGTCGAATGGCACGTCGCGCTCACATGTCGGTCTGTGGAGGTCGCGCGCGGTGCACGACTTGTCGCGTGCAAATTGCCGGCGCCGCTGGAGAATTGCCCGAGCCGGGGGAACTGGAATCGAACGCGCTTGCCGGATACCTTCGCCGGTCTGACCGTCTATCTCGCTCGTTCCTACGGCTCGGTTCTCTGCTCGAGTAGGCGACGCCAAAACAAAACGCCCAGCACATCTCGCGACATGTTGGGCGCTTAGTTCTGGCGACGTCCTACTCTCGCACGGCCTGTCGCCGTACTACCATCGGGGCTGCAGCGTTTCACTTCCGTGTTCGGAATGGGAACGGGTGGGGCCACTGCGCTAGGGTCACCAGAGTTCGATGCCGGACGAGCGGTGTCGCCGCTTCGCGGCGAGCGAGCCGATATCGAGCTCTGGAGACGATGTCGATCTTGGAAAGAACTTATCAGCTATCAACAATCAGCTGCTGCCGATCCGCTGACATCTACATACAGGAGTTCATTTCGGCTGAGGACAGCCGACGATACAACCGAGCTTCGTTTTGTTTTGAGATCATTTGTTCTTCTCTGTGGGCCTTCGCCGTGCTTTCGCATGGCGAAGGATTAACAGAAAAGTAAATGATCAAGCCGAACGGGTTATTAGTACTCCTGAGCTGAACACATTACTGTGCTTACACCCGGAGCCTATCAACGTGGTGGTCTACCACGACCCTTCAGGGAGATCTCATCTTGGGATAGGCTTGGCGCTTAGATGCTTTCAGCGCTTATCCTTTCCGAACATAGCTACCCAGCGCTGCCGTTGACACGACAACTGGAACACCAGCGGTTCGTCAGACCCGGTCCTCTCGTACTAAGGTCTGAACCCCTCAAATCTCCTGCGCCCACAGTGGATAAGGACCGAACTGTCTCGCGACGTTCTGAACCCAGCTCGCGTACCACTTTAACCGGCGAACAGCCGGACCCTTGGGACCTTCTCCAGCCCCAGGATGTGATGAGCCGACATCGAGGTGCC
>DATIOX010000235.1:0-13517 GCA_035472675.1 Candidatus Dormiibacterota bacterium | reverse complement strand
GCTCGGGTATAGTCGGCAATGGCGCCGGCCGCGTCCTTCTTCAGCCGTTTGGCTTGGGCGCGGTTATAATAAGGCGCGTCATTTTTTGGATTGAGCTGACTCGCGTGGGTGAAATCCGCGATCGCTCCATCCAAATCCCCTCCCTTCCCTTTTTCGATCCCGCGATTAGCAAGATCCTCAACCGATTCCTCGGCGCCTCGTGTTGGAGATTCCGCGGGGGTAGCAGCGAACTGTCCCGACGTGCCGGGACTTGAATCTTTTGCTGACGACGCTGGCGATGCCACTTGCGACTCCCAGGAGTAACTCACGCTTCCATCATTTTCGCGAACAAGTTTCGCGCCGACAGCGACGGCTCTTGCCGCGGGCTTTTCGCCAATTGGAATCACCTGTACGTAAAAGGAAACCGGCTCGCCCTCGGTTCGACCGAGCGCTCCCATCTTCTCCAGATCCTCCCAGGCGTGTGCGCCGCTCACGATCTTCTTGAGAAATCCCAGCTTCACCAGCGCATCGTGCGGAAATTCAACTATGCCGTAATGATTCGGCGTTGCTGTGTCCTTGAGGAACGCGCGGTAAGTGTCTTCGCCAATTTGCTTCGACTCCAAAATTTTGGGAGTTACCTCGATGCGAATGACCTTGTCTTTCCAATCAAACTTATGTTGCTCGATGTCGTTGAAACCATACGCCTTCTCATCAACTGGCGGTTCGAGCGGCGGCGGCGCAATCTTTTCTGTCGACGACGCATAATCGAATGAGCAATACAGAACTTCGTTTCTGGCCTGTGAAAACATCGGCATCTCCGTGTGTCCGATGTATTGAGCCTGTCCCTGGGAATCGAGCACGAGCCAGTACTGCGGTAATTCCTTGGGATTGACTTTTTTCTCAGGGACCTTGAGCCGAACGTGCAACCAAGTCTGACCATTGCGTTGTTCGGTGCCCACTTTTTCAAACGGCGGCAGCTGCCGGCCGATCATGATCGGAGTGTGCGCCCAGTTGTAGAGCAGCCGATCATCCGGGGTGCCGGCGTGCCATGTCTCGCCGTCGGAACAAATCCACGCCTTGGCTTGGATCACGATCTCGCGCATGGGCGTGTTCGGTTTCGAGCCCGGTTCCATCGTGAGATCAAAATCTTCACCCGACAGAAGTCCGTGCAGCTTGATCGTTTTCTTGGAGGTCACAGTACCATTCACTGACCACACGCCAGTCCTCATGTTTTTCATTGCAGTCACCAAAAGCGCTTCCGGACTTTCCTCACCAGATGTGGCCGACTCCTTTTGCGCTTTAGCGAAACCAATTGACGCGCTTGCCAACAGAAACAATACGGAAACTGCCCAGATGCAGATTGCGTTAGCAGGTACCATCTTCCTCATAAAGCGACTCCAACTATTCGGCCTTGCTGGCCTCTGTTTTATGGTACATCTCGGCATGGTACCAAGTCCGCATTACGGATTTCTTGTCTGGCAGGTGTCGCGAGTTTTCTCCGCCAGCGCAGACTCTGCGCGATAACTGGGCGAGGTTGAAATTAGGAAACCAGCAAGGAAAACCTGATAATCGCTGCCCCGTCACTGATGAGTTACAAAAAATTCGTCACCAGCCGCTTTACTGATTGCTGAGGACCGTCCGCGATCGTGATTCGTTCACTTCGAGCCTTACGCGGATGACGCCCGACTCGCCCGCCAATCCCTGATTGCCAATGTCGATGTTATTGCTGCCGGTGGAAAGGTTGTACTAACCAGCGAGCGTGCCGATGGTAATAGGCCTAGCGATTCAAGTGCTGGTCGAAAAACTCTGTCACCATCCTGATAACATCCCGCTGCGATGGGTCGATCTGCGAGCCCGGAGGATTGGGCTTAAGCATGTGCTCCGCGTTCTTCACGATCACCAGCTTCGCGGGAACGCCGTTGGCCTGAAGCTTCTGGAAAAACTCCCGAGACTGCCCCATCGGCACGAGCGTGTCTTTGTCGCCCTGAATAATCAGGAAGGGTGGGTCGTTGCTCGTTACGTAGGTTATCGGGCTGGCTCTTCTGCGGTCGGCTTCATCCTGATTGAAAATCTCCTGGCATCGCGGCGTAACACAGTAACCAGTTGCGGCCAAATCTGCGGGGCCGTACATGTCAACCACCGCCTGAATGCGCGCGGACTCGCGCTGATGTTCACCCGACAAAAAGTCGCTGTCATCGCTCGTACCTAGCAGCGAGACTAAATGGCCGCTGGCGCTCCAGCCCCAGGCGCCGAAGCGTTGCGGATCGATGTGCAACTCGGTGGCATGCGCGCGCAAATAACGCACGGCGCATTTCACGTCTTCGATCATCGCCGGAAATTTGTTGTGCGGGCCCTGCGCGTCCGTATAGAACAGACGATAGTTGACGGCCGCCACCAGAAACCCGCGCGAGATCAGTTCGTGAATCTGCTCCGCGCCACCTTGCGTCTTGTCGCCATTTCGCCAACCACCACCATGGACATACAGCAGGGCAGGCGCGGGCTTCTTTGAAGACTTGAACGGATAATAAATGTCCATCTGTTGCCCGTTAGCTCTGCCACAGTATTCGACATTCGATCCCACTCGATCAAACGTGAACTTCTGTGAGCTTACCGGCCCTTCCGCAGTCTCTTCTTGCAGCTCTTGACCGGCATTTACGGTTTGGCCCGGCGCGATGTTTTCCGGCGTGGTGGCGCCTTTCGACCTCGCAACGTGTTGCGAGCCACAGACCAAAGCCAGCAAGCTGCTTACGCACAGTGCCGCGAAGAAAGGTTTTGTTCTCATCTTTCTCTACCTCCTTTAAGAAACACGGTCGATTCCTCTGTTATAGCTGCTTATGCGCCTTGAAAAACTTCACGATCTCCGCAGCCGCCCAAGGTGGATATACGTGCGCGCCAGGATGAATCAGGGTCTTGACGGGCGTTTGTGTCGTTGACGGATAAAGAGTGCATTCCGTTCCGTTTGTCGCTCCGTTCGGCACCGGGCACGGCTGGCCCTGACCCGTCGCGCCATCAACCGGACGATCGTCATTATCAATCGTGGCTTTTTGCTTGGGGAAGGGATCAGTCGTATCCATCTTGCCGGCAATCGCGATCACCGCTCGTGGTTGCGTGAGATGTTCCGGCGGATTAAACAGCCGGCCCGCGACTTCGCCGACAGCGGCTAACTGCTGGCCACGCTCGGCCCACAGCAAGTAACTGAAGCCGGCGCCATTCGAAAAGCCCGTGGCGTAAACTCGCTGGTTGTCAACGGTGAATTTCTCGTGCATCGCCGCGAGCATGGCGTCGAAGAAATCCAAGTCCTTGTTTCCAACATTCCCTTGCGCCTGGTTCGCTTCAAGTTGCCATCCCGGCTTGTTTCCACTGGGATCGACCGGGCTTGGTCTATCGACTCCCTGCGGATATACGACGATGGCTCCAGGCCAAAGGGTCTGGATATGCATCAACTGCGACGCGCCCTGCATGTTGCCGCCGTGGCCGTGAAACGCAAACACCAGCGGTAACTTTTCGCCTTTGATTCCGATCGTCGGCGCGTAAACCAGCGCCTCGCGCTTCTCGCCGTCAACGGTGCATGTCAATTTCAGTGGCCCTGAGGCGGAGCTGACAGGCCCCGAAGCCAGGAATTCACAGGTCGAAGGATTGGCGCTGACGATGCGCATCGAAACGAGAAAGAG
Organism: Candidatus Dormiibacterota bacterium; assembly: GCA_035472675.1. Lineage (GTDB taxonomy): Bacteria > Verrucomicrobiota > Verrucomicrobiia > Chthoniobacterales > UBA10450 > Udaeobacter. The sequence goes on along the minus strand of DATIOX010000235.1, from coordinate 9,867 downwards.
TGTTCCCGCAATTAGAATTTGTAAACGAGTTGTCATGATTATGTCCTCCTTTGATTGAAAAGTTTCTTGTTGAGAATCCTCCGGTTCGGGGGCGTGTTCATTTGTAATTCCAACTCCAACTCAACGCCTCGGGTGATGGACAAAGAACTCCCACATTGAGTCGGTCGCAGAAAAATTGTCATTGTTCTGAAGGCTGGGCCATTCATGCGTACCATTCTTAAAAGTATACAAGATGACCTCGCTCCCATCCTTGCAACCGTCATAGTCATCGATTCGCAAATTGTCATTTGGCCTGGTCGTTTTCTGTGGTGATGAAACGCAGCCGTCTGCGCTTACCCAGAACTTGATCGAGTCGGCCACTGAGAGACAATCCACCATGCTGCCGCCGCCGTCGTAATAGATGGTGCCGTCCTTCCTGCCATGAAAGGCAATGACCGGGACTGTATCGGACGGTGTGGGAATTATCCGAATCGAGCCGTCAGGGGCTCTATTACCGACGGTTCCCGATGCGATGCCGATGGCTGCCAGTCGATGCGAAAGCTTCGCTCCGAGGAGATAACTCATGATGGCGCCTGATGAGAAACCGGAACAGTAGATGCGTCTGCGGTCAATGCGCAGGTCATGTTCCAACTTGTCCAACAGGGCGCGGATGAATCCGACATCATCCACTCCATTACTGCTGAGGTCGCTCAAATTGCTGTTCCAAACCGAAGGATGCCCCAGAGCGTTGGGATAAACGGCAATGAAGTTCTCTTGATCCGCCTTCGCGCTCATTCCTGACTTGCTCTCGATCGATTGAGCGGTTCCTCCCATGCCGTGCAGGACAAGAACAAGAGGCAGGTGAGTCGAGGAGTTATAACCAGGCGGGATGTGTAGAATATATGAGCGCTCCACGCCATCCACGGTAATGCTCTGGTTGGAATCGCCCACAATCACGATAGACTCCGGCGTAGTGGCAATCACCTTGGCTTTCTTGATCTGGTCGTCCTGAGCCAGGCTCGTGGTGAGCAAGAGTATGAGGCTGATTGTTGTCAGCATTAAGACTTCCTCCTTAATTCATTAATTCAAATGATCAGGGCTGCTTGTGCGCCTTAAAAAACTTAACGAACTCGGCAGATGCCCATGCGGGATATTCGTGGCCCCCGGTAAAGAAGAGAGCCTTGACCGGCGCCTGCACGGATGACTGATATAGAACACAGCAATCGCCGCATGCCTGGCCTTGTTGCAAAGGAGCGTTATTGACCTTCCGCTCAATGTTGATGGTTTCAGCCTGCCACTCAAGCAGGACCGAGCCATCCATTAGGCCTGTGATGTGCATGACAGGCAGCGGCTTGGTGAGTTCAGTCGGCCCTGGCGTCTCGCCCTCTTCTGTAGGCAGTTTGTTCGATAAACACCCCGCAACTGGCCCGATTGCCGCCAGAGTCTGCGCGCGTTTGGCCCACAGCACATAGCAGAAGATTGCTCCATTCGAGAAACCGGCAGCGTAGATGCGACGATCATCGACGGCAAACTTCTGCCGCATCGTCTCGAGCATGCGGTCGAAAAACTTGAGATCCCGATCATCATATTCACCGGGCCAGAGTTGCCAGCCGGGAGCGTGTCCATGTATATCGTGGACTGCGCCTCGCCCAGGCAAGCCTTGCGGATAGATCACCACGGCCTCGGGCCAGATCGTCTGAAAGTTCATCTGGTTGGCGGTGTTTTCCATCTTGCCGCCATGACCGTGAAAAGCAAAAATCACCGGATGCTTCTCGCCGGGGGCCTCGGCTGTGGGCGCAAAGACCAGCGCCTGCCGTTGGTCGCTGCCTATCGTCCAGGTCATAACTTTTCCCTGACCAGCCGCCGCAGATGAAGCAAGAGCCAACAGGGCGGCTGCGATTAACATTTGAATTTTCATAACCGAGTTCCTTTCATTTAACGTGGATCTGTTCAATTTTTGTTTGTCGGATGCGCAGGTGTTCTGCCGAAGATTTGCCCGACTGCGATGCGCAGCCCGCCGCCGTCGGCATACCCGTGCATGATCCAAAAAGAGTTGTCCGTTGGATCGACGGAGATACCGCCCACGTCGAGATCACGTTCGGGCTTGCCGCACTCCTTGTCCCTGTTCTTGCATGCGTCGCTGTTTGGCTGTGAAGGATCGCACGCGACCTTCGCCTCATAGCATGAGTCTAGTTGCCGGCGGTCCGCGCCATTTCCTTTTTGCAGCGTGCGACCGGGGCTGATGTCGTGGGCGGCGCTAAAGAAAAAACTGTACGCAACCTGTGGAAAAACATGTTCGCCGGAACGCATGTAAACAAGCGCCACGTCGTCGTTCTTATTTACTTCGACTGCCGGCGTTCCCGCGAAAACATGGCCGATTGAATCCGGTTCGTCCGGAAAGCGATCGCCGACAGAATCGTCAAACTCCACTATGTTAGGATTGCCAATCTTCACCTTGACGAGCCGGATTGAAGTAACACAATCCAGCGAGCCGAACGTGCGGCAATCGTGGAAAGTCGCGTACAGCCGCCCGTGTTCAAAGGCTGCCTTCATCCCAGAGTTGCTCGTGTTCGTCATCTGAAACTTGAACGGGTGCTCGAGCGAAGTGGTGGAGGGCTGCGGCGCATCATGCGGCCGAAAGAATTTACTGATCGGCACATCAATGCGCGACAGCCGACCGGGTGTCTCGTTGAAGAACCAAAGCGCCAGGGATGCCTGATTCCCCACGAACTGGGCGCTGGCGAAGAGCGCGTCGAATTGCGATGGCACGAAGCCGTGGTGAACTGCCGGCTGAACAATCGAGGTGACAATCGCTCCCTGCGCATCCTTGAGGTTCCAGAACTGGAAAGCCTTCAGCGAAGAATTAGGCTTCTCGCCGCGCGCGAGCGGGTCGGCTTCCACTATGCTTACAGTAGATGAACCCTGACCAGCAATGCCGGCCGAGTGTTCTTCTAAAACGAATTTCGGGCTGATGCCGAGCGAGGGATAATCAGCGCCGTGAGTCATCGACGACTCGTTGGCTGGCCAGTGGCCGTCGTTCGGAACTGAGTCCCACCAGTAGAGGTACCAACCGTCGCGCGGGTCTGGGGTGATCGAAACGGCGACGGCAAGCTTGCCGCGCCGCGCCGCCTGCACCGCCGGGCTCTCGGCCTGAATCTTGTCTGCGATGGCCAGCGAGACGACCCAGAAGCGGTCGCGGTATTCGTCATAAACAATGCGGGTATCGTAAAAGTTGTTGATGTGGCAATCGAAATTCGCCTGATTGCAATCAGACGCTTCTTTGGCTGACAGGTTAAGGTTCGCGTTGATGTCGCCAAGCATCGGCGCAAACAGATCGTTGGTACGGACTGGCGCCGTGCGACTGACGAGTCCGATGGGCGTGCTGGGTCCTGTCGTGCGGTTGCTCTCACCTATGCTGGCACCCAACGCCGGCGCAGACTTCACCCTCATGAAGTCTCCGCTCGCCTTGTCCAGGTAAGCAATTTTGCTGTACGCGCTGACGAGCAGACAGTCACGGCCAGCGGCGATCTGCGGATCTCCGATGCCGATGCTGTTGTTGAGCTTCCAGCTCGTGAAGGCCTTTGGAGAACTATTCGAACCGTGCAAACGTGATGTGCCCGCGCATTTCGCCGGCATGTTACATTCGGGGCCGGGCATTCTGTCTTCAAAGTCGTCAAAACGACCCCCGTCATCGCCGCGGTTGATCCTTGGCAGACGCGTCTGCTGCGAACGACTGTTGCTTGCGTGGTCGTCCGGTGGATACTTGAATGGACCATGCACCGCCAGTCGCTTCGAATCCGCTTGCACCTGTGGTAAAAGCGCAAGGCAACTGACCGTCGCAATTACAATAATAAATGCTTTCGAGTTTTCTGACTGAATGAGTTTTTTCACGAATCCTTCTTTCTCTTTTCCCGCTGCGAACTCGTATTCGATTCTACTTTTCGCGAGTCGTTCCTAACCATTCTCGGCTCAGCTCCGCCACGGCGGATTCGTCCTGTGGCGAATTTGTTTATTTCGACCTTATCACTCACGTTTTGGATTTGCGCGGCCTGCTGTTCAAGGCGCGAAATGAGGACTTGTATCTCTTTCTGTTGCTTCTTCGGCCACCAGGCCAAACTGCGGGATGCTCTGCGGGTCAATTTCTTTCTTGTAGCGAAAGCTAACCGGCCTCAGAGCTAGAATAACTTCGCTGGCAGTGCCCATCGGCTTGATCTCATTTTTGAATCGCGCCGATGAGGTCATCGTGCCCAGCTTGCCGTTTCCATTCACAAAAACTGCAGCACCACCAGAAGCCGTTGCTCCGCTTATTCCCCTGATAAAGGTGTCAGTAATATCTGTGTTGCCGATTCGGATGGTGTTACTTTCGGTCGCCACACCCTGAACGCCGCTCCCAATATCGATATTATTGTCACCCGTTAGATTGTCGCCAGCATTGAAACCCAAGACCGTGTTGTTGCTGCCGGTCGTGTTTTCAGAAAGCGCACCACTGCCCATGGCCGTGTTGCTGCCGCCGGTGGTGTTGCTGAAGAGCGCTTGACGACCAATGGCTGTATTATCACTGCCTTCCGTGTTGCTCTGGAGCGCAGACGCTCCATTGGCCGTGTTGTTCTGACCGATGGTGTTGCTGAACAGGGCAAATGCTCCATTGGCCGTATTCCCGCCGCCGGTGGTGTTGCTTAAAAGTGCCCCCGCGCCTGTGGCCGTATTTTGAGAACCCGTGTCGACAAGAAGCGTCCCGGCGCCGACACCCGTGCAGAAACTACCGTCAGTGAGGCTTAGAAGCGAATATATCCCAATCGCAGTGTTGTATGTGCCTGTGCTAAGGCTCAAAAGGGCGTTCGTTCCCTCAGCCGTGTTGCCTCCTGGATAGCCTCCATCTGGTGCTGGCACAACCCCAAAAGCATTCGGGGACAAAGATCCAAAACAGGCGAGGACCAGCAGAATCGTTGTGAGTATAATGTTTTGATTTTTCATAAATTAATTTCTTCTTTCATCAAGGTTCTAACGAAGTGAGGGACGTAGGTTCCGAAATAATTTTCGGAAAGTTGTATCCGGGATGATTCATCCGATTTGTAGGGCGTTAACTCGTTCGCTCCCGCTCTCTCGCCCAGATGTGCTGCCCGTCTATGTCGCTCGCGTCCTTGGCACTCCATTCAGTGAAACGACTTGGTCGGCGTCTGACACAGACGTCCTACAACTCGCGCTCCGGCGGATGGTATTTACGCTTGTAAAAGAATCCGACGATGGGCAGCCTGTGCTTTAGATGAGATCGGAGACGGCGGTAGGGGATTTAGCCGAACCGCGCGGGTTCGACACGACGCGCTGGAGCCTGATTCTTTCCGCGGCAGCCTCGAACGTCGACGAGCAAAAGACGCGCGAAGCGCTCGCTGAACTTTGCCGGACGTACTGGCGGCCCGTCTTCGTGTTCGTAAGTCGTCAGGGTTACCCCGTGGAGGAAGCGCAGGATCTCACCCAGGATTTTTTCGCCATGGTTCTGGAGAGCAACTGGCTTCGGCGCGCCGACGAACATCGCGGCCGCTTCCGCTCGTTTCTGCTTAAGTCGCTTCAGAATTTTCTCAGTCACGCGGAAGAAAGAACTCGCGCGGTTAAACGCGGTGGGAGAATGGCGTTCGTTTCCTGGGACGAATGGATGGCCGAAGCGCCCTCGCAGTTGTCCGTCCCGGCTGAGACCCTCCAGTATATTCTGCCGGAGCAACTTTTTGATCTCCGTTGGGCGGCAACAGTTGTAGAACACGCCCTGCAACGTCTACGCGAGGAATGCGAAGGCAAAGGCCGGCTCCGTCTGTTCGAAACGTTGAGCGCTCACCTTGCCCCGGGATGCAGCGAGGTAACGTATGCCAATCTCGCGGCTGCTTTGGGAATCGCAGAGACAATGGTGAAAAAGCAGCTCCACAATTTGCGGAAGCGTTACCGGTGGTTCTTGCGCGATGAAGTCGCGCACACTGTGGAAAACGTGGCGGATATTGACGACGAGATTCGCCATCTCTGCGCCGTGCTGGCAGAGACTAACTGATGAAAGCTGTGGCAGATCTCTCCAGTTCAGTGGCGGGCATCGTGGAAGGCGCAGGAAAATGCGAGCATTGTGGTGTTACCACCCGTCTCGGCAACGGTTGCTGCGTGAGTTGTCTCCTCAAAGAAAACTTCGAAGCAGAGGTCGAAGCGTCCGCGGAGGTTTTCGAGCGCGTGCTGGGAGAGACGAATGTGCCTGACAGGGAATGGCGCCTCGGCAATTACGAAATTCTGGAGGAAATCGGACGCGGCGGGATGGGTGTGATTTACCGTGCACGGCAGCGCCACTCTGGACGGATCGTGGCATTGAAGCGTGTCGTCACATACCACGCGGATTCGCATGAGACACTCGCGCGGTTCCGTCGTGAGGCAGGAGCAGCCGCCAGTCTCGATCACCCGAATATTCTTCCCGTTTACGAGGTCAGCGAAACAGAGGACGGACTTCCGTTTTTCAGTATGAAATTCGCTACCGGAGGAAGCTTGCGCACTGGCGCGTCCGGCATTCGCGGCGAACCGCGCGAATGTGTACGGCTGATGGCGAAGATCGCCCGCGCCATTGAGTATGCGCACACGCAAGGGATTCTTCACCGCGATCTTCAGCCGGGAAATATTTTGCTGGACGCGCGCGGCGAACCGCTGGTGAGCGATTTCGGCCTGGCGAAATGGCTCGATGAAGAGAGCGACCTCACCCGAACGTTAACCACGTTTGGCACTCCAGGTTACATCGCTCCAGAGCAGACTGAGGGCGCTCACTTCGGTCCGGCGGCGGATACTTATAGCCTCGGCGCGATCCTGTTCAATCTGCTTGCCGGCCGGCCGCCTTTCATTGGCGCGAATGCGCTCTCGGTTATCCAGCAGGCAGCTGCAACGTCGGCGCCAAAGCTGCGCTCAATGGTGCCATCGGTCGATCGCGATCTCGAAACAGTTGTCACGCGTTGTCTCGAACGCGATCCCAAAGCGCGGTATCAGACCGCTGGTGCGCTTGCGGAAGATCTCGAGCGCTGGCTGGAGGGACGACCGATCATCGCGCGGCCCGTGCGTGCACCAGCGCGAGTTTTCCGCTGGTCGCGGCGAAATCCAATTTTAGCGAGCGCGGGTACTGCATGTCTTTTGCTCGCGCTTGCCGTTGTTTGGCTACTCGTGGAAAAGTTTCTTGCGCCTGAAACCCGGGCACCCGAAAAGAGCATCGCCGTGTTGCCGTTCGAGAATCTCAGTGGTAACGAGCAAAACTCCTATTTTGCCGATGGCGTGCAGGACGAAATTCTGACGGACCTGGCCAGGATCGCAGATCTGAAGGTGATCGGGCGCACCTCCGTGATGCAATACAAGAGCGGCGTGGCGCGCGATCTGCGCAAGATCGGCCAGCAACTCGGGGTGGCGCATCTAGTGGAAGGAACTGTGCAGCGCTCCGGCAATCGCGTGCGCGTCAACGCGGAACTGGTCGATGCGCGCACCGATCGCCGTTCATGGGGGCAGATCTACGACCGCGATCTTGCAGACGTATTCGCGATTGAAAATGAAGTCGCAACAGCGATTGCCGGCGAACTCAATGCGAAACTCTCGCCAAATGAAAAGAGCGAAATCGAACGTCCCACGACGGGCGATATCCCTGCGTTCGATCTCTACACGCGCGCGAACAATCTTCTTCTAACGGCGAGCTTTAGAGATGATGACAGGGGGTATCTCTGGCAGGCGGCCGACCTGTTGAATCAGGCTGTCCGGCGAGACCCGGCGTTTTTTCAGGCGTATTGCCAACTGGCCTATACTCATGATCGCCTTTACTTCGATGGCTTCGATCATACTCCCGCGCGCCTTGCCCTGGCGGAAGCGGCAATCCAGACGGCGTTTCGGCTACGTCCGGATGCAGGCGAAGCACACCTCGCGCGCGCTCAAAATCTTTATTGGGGATACCTCGATTATGATGGCGCTCTGGCGCAACTGGAAGTTGCTCGTCAGAGCCTCCCAAACGATGCGCGAATATTCCAGTTGATGGGCTACGTCCAGAGGCGGCAGGGGCGCTGGGACGAATCCGCGCGAGACCTCGAGCGCGCAGTTGAGCTCGACCCGCGCAACCTCGAGACGCTGCACCAGATCGCGACCAATTACGACCTTTTCCGAAGCTACGCTAAGGAAACATTGGTATTGGATCGTGCTTTGGCCATCGAACCGAACCACGCTGAGACCAAAGTGATCCGCGCGAATGTGGACCTGGATTGGAAAGCCGATACCCAGCCATTGCATCAGGTAATCGATGAAATCCGCGCAGGAAATCCGGCTGGCGTCCGGGGAATCGCCAATAATTGGCTCATCTGCGCGTTAGCCGAGCGCGACGCCGGGGCCGCAAAAAACGCGTTGATCGCGCTGGGCGAAACGCCTTTCGTGGACGGAAGTGTTCAATGGAATCGTCCGCTCGTCGAAGGCCTTATCGCTCACATGATGAAAGATGATGCGAAAGAGCGCGCCGCTTTCGCTGCAGCCCGCGCGGACCAGGAGAAAATCGTGCAGGCCGAACCAAATCACGGCCCGGCGCGTTGTGTGCTTGGTTTGATAGAAGCCGCTCTCGGGCGGAAAGAGGAAGCATTGCGCGAAGGACGCCGCGCGGTCGAGCTTCTTCCGGTGGGAAAGGACGCAATCAGAGGCAAGGCCATGATCCGGTATCTGGCGAAGATTGCCGCTTGGGTTGGCGACAACGATCTGGCTTGCGAACAGCTGGCGATTGCCACCCAAGTTCCGAGCGGCGTCACCTATGGTCAACTCAAACTGATGCCGTGGTGGGATCCGCTTCGTGGCGACCCGCGTTTTGAAAAAATCGTCGCTTCCCTCGCGCCGAAGGCCAGCAATAAGTAGCCTGCGCTACTGCTGAACTATTGAGGAACTATTGAGCTCATTGGAAAACGACGTGCAATCTCAATCGCTTGATCGTTAGGATTGCGACATGAACCGCTGTGGAATCGCGACCGTGACGATGTTGATCTTGCTGCCCGTTTCTGTTTACGCGGCCAATCCATTTCTGAATGCGCCCGACGACAAGCCGGTGTCCGCAGAATTTCGGGGAACCGAGTGGGGCGACGAGATTCAGCAGGACGAAATTCCCCTCACTGCGCGAGTTGTTACAACGCGCGTTGCCAAGATGCCGTGGGGCGCGATTTTCAAAATCGAATTTGCCGATCTTAAATCGCACGCGCCACAGAAGCGCGAAATTCGGCCGGATTACTTCATCGTCACAGATGACCGTATCGTTCTGCTAAACCAAGAGGACAATGACGCCGCTGTTAAGAAAATCTCGGCGTTGGATAAACCGCCAGAATTCGGGCAGGGCGAAATTTACGGAATCGCCCGCGGCAGCTTCAATTACGAAAATGGCTTATGGAAAACAAAGATCAATCTCAAGGGCGATTTATGCATTTACGATGCGAGCCATCCCTCCGGTCATTTCAAAAAGATCGTTTGGAAGAAAGGAGTCGGATTAGTTGAGTATGCGAGCGGCTACGGAGCGCACGCTGATGGGTATCGCCTGAAACGGCAGAAATGACGGCCGTTCCTGATTGAGTTGTCGTGCTGCAGGAGAATTTCGCTGAGACAACAAAAGCCGGTGAGGAACATCAAGGAATGGATCTAGCCCCGACGCTAAAGAAGCATTTCGGCTACGAACAATTTCGGCCGTTGCAGCGTGAGATAATCAGCGATGGGCTCGCGGGGCGCGATGTGCTTGTGCTGATGCCCACGGGCGGTGGAAAATCACTTTGTTTTCAATTGCCGGCTCTGATACGCGAAGGCCTGACCATTGTGGTTTCGCCGCTTATTTCGCTCATGAAAGATCAGGTCGATGCGCTGCAAACCAGCGGGATCCCAGCGACT
>DATIOX010000234.1:0-42769 GCA_035472675.1 Candidatus Dormiibacterota bacterium | reverse complement strand
CAAAGCAACCAGCACCTCCAGCAAGGCGTAAAGATGAAGCGGTCGCCATCGCCGAATTCTCGATGCTGCGGCGATCGCGTTCCCTAGCGCCAGACCCGCCATAAAACTGGAAAGAATTAACGCCGCCGCCCAGACCGAGTTGCCGAATGCGAGCCCGCTTAGCCGCAGCCAGAGCGTTTCGAATATGAGTGCACCAACCCCGGACAGAAAAAGAATGAAAGAGAGAACAGCAACAGGCGCGCTCCCACGGAGGTTTTGCGTCTGCGCCTCATCCGACACACGGGACTCGGGGGCCGGATGGGACCTATTCATTACGAAAACCGGAGGCAATCCTTAGGACAATGGCACCCGCGACCCCAGCCGCGAGCGAGCCGGCAAGGATACCCAACTTTGCGGCGTCAACCAGCGCAGTCTCATCGAACGCAAGCATTGCGATAAACAGCGACATAGTGAAACCGATTCCGGCGAGCCACGCATAACCGAGCAAAGATGTCCAGCCGACAGCGTGAGGAAGTTGGGCACCCCCTGACTTAACTGCGAGCAGAGCCGCCGCCATAATCCCCAGCGGCTTGCCCAGAACCAGTCCGACCAACACTCCGATAGCAATCTCTGCGTGCTGGATCGGTAAAGCTAAGGTGACTCCAGCGTTTGCGAACGCAAACAGCGGCATCACCACGAATGCTGAGAACTTGTGCAGCGCGTGTTCAAGCCTCAAAATTGGCGCCGCTACGCCCTCCGTTGCACACTCGAGTGCAAAGAGCGCTTCCTGCTGTCCCTTGCCGGTCAAAACGATAAGATCGCAGCTCTCGGTTTGGTCAAATCGATCCAAAACTGAGCGCGCCTCCCGAGAGAATTGCGCTGCATTCGTCCGTGTGCGGGTGGGAATGGTGCAAGCAAGGGCCACCCCAGCAACCGTCGCGTGCACCCCGGACTGATGCACAAAATACCAGAGCGCCACTCCGACTAACAAATATGGCCACAGCCGATGCACTCCAATTGCATTGAATCCGAACAACACCAAAACCAGTAGGCCTGCGACGCCGAGCGCGCCCCACGCGATGGTTTGTGAATAGAAAGTAGCAATGACAAGCATCGCCCCCACATCGTCAACGATCGCCAGCGCTGTCAAAAATACCCTTGCACCGGTTGGCGCACCCGGTGCGATCAATGCCAGTGCGGCGAGGGCAAAGGCAATATCGGTCGCGATGGGAATACCCCAACCCCGCGCTCCAAATCCAATCGGGTTGAAGATCCAGTAGAGCGCAGCCGGGACAATCATGCCGCCGATCGCGCACGCGATGGGAAGCGCTGCTTTGCGCACGGAGGCCAGCTCGCCGACGACCAGCTCCCGTTTGATCTCCAAACCAACCAAGAGGAAAAACGCTGCCATCAGTCCGTCGTTGATCCATTGATGCAGCGTCAGTGAAAGCGAGTAATCAGCGATCCCCACGGTTAATGATGTTCGCCAAATACCCGCGTACGGTCTGGCCAGCGGTGAGTTCGCCAGAGCCAGCGCAGCAATGCCGAACAGCAGCAAGACTGATCCGCCAGCTGTCTCGGTGCGGAAGAAGCGCTGAAAGATAGAAGGCGGGAGTTTCCTTAAACGAACAGCCATGGACAATACACGCTCATTTTCTACCCACGAACGGACGCTAATGAAATAGGAACGAAGAAGTGTTAAGTCTTAAGTGCAGATTCCCTAAAACTTAAAACTGACAACTTAAGCTCTTCAGAATGTTCACCGGTTTAATTGAAGAAGTTGGCACCGTGATTGCAGTGAATACAAGCAAAAGCGGCAACCAATTGAAACTTGCCGCTCCGCGCGTCGCGAAAAAGATACGGCGTGGCGATAGTTTGGCCGTTAGCGGTTGTTGCCTCACTCTGAACTCGCGCCGCGGCGACGAGTTGATTTTCGATCTTTTAGAAGAGACGATCGCTCGCACAAATCTAAAAAACTTGCAGCGGAAGCAGCTGATAAATCTTGAACGTGCCGTTATTGCAAGCGAGCGCTTTGGCGGACATTTCATTCAAGGTCACGTCGATTGTGTCTCGCCCGTCATCGCCTACCAGAAGAACGGCGCAGATTTTCGATTGGAGATCGAGTTACCTGACTCATTCGCCCATTATGTCGCGCGCAAGGGTTCGATTGCGGTCAATGGGATCAGTCTTACTGTCGCCGATGTTCTTCCGAAAAGTTTCGTCACGTGGATTATTCCTTACACGAAAACGCATACCAATCTGGACCGGGTCCGAGCGGGCGATCTGATGAACCTCGAGTTCGACATTATGGCGAAGTACGTTGAGCGAATGGTTTCGCGCTACGCACCAAAGGCCGGCCGCTAAATGTGATGCCGCGCAGTTTGGCCACGCCTCGCCTACGTCACCGTGTAGTGGGCGTAATCACGTCGCCGGCAGAGCTCGATTTCGCTATTCGAATGCGCAAGTCACCGGATTTTTTTGAACTGCGGCTGGATCGTCTTGTGCGGGTGGTTGACCGACTGGAGAACAAGATTTCGAAGTTACGCGCGCCGCTGATCATCACGGCTCGACATCCGATGGAAGGCGGCGCAAATCGATTATCCGCGCCGCAACGACACAATCTTCTCGCTCGGTTTTTATTCGGGGCTCGTTATATCGACGTCGAATTACGCTCCGCGCCTGTCTTCCAGTCGCTTCTTCGGCTGGCTCGAAAGCAGAACGTGCGGCGGATCATTTCACTTCACTGCCTGAAAAGCACTCCGACTCCCAATCAGTTGCGAGACAAAGCGCGCGCGGCAAAGACGTATGGCGCGGATATTTTCAAGCTGGCGACGCGCACCGACGCTCCGGCGCAACTGACGCGATTGATCGATTTCGTCGCGACCAAGGACCTTGGCGTTGCCGTGAGCGCGATGGGAATCGGTAAATTGGGCGCAGCTTCGCGTGTGCTCCTCGCCTGTTGTGGATCGGCCCTTGTATATGTTTCGCTCGGCCGAAGCGACATCGAAGGACAAATATCGCTGGAACAGCTTCGCGCATTGGAAATCGCCTTCCCACACTAAATCTTGTTCCCTTCGCTTGCTCTTTCTCCAACGCACATATCGTACAAAAAAAGAACGCGCCATGTCCTCATCTGTAACTCTCCCAAAACAAGTGCCAGTCATGCCGTTGCCTGGCGCTCTGCTTTTTCCGCATGCGCTGCTCCCCCTTCACATTTTTGAGCCGCGCTATCGCGAGATGTTAAAGCATGCGCTCGCCCATCACCGCATGTTTTGCGTTGCGCTGCTCAAACCGCATTGCGTTGAATGGAATTCGACCGCCGACTTTTTTCAGATCGCCAGCGTTGGTCTCATTCGCGCATGTGTGGAACGAAGTGACGGCACATCGAACCTGATTCTGCAGGGACTCGAACGTGTCAGATTCAGTGCTTTTCAGCAGGAAGCGCCATTCCCAATTGCAATGATTGAGTCGCTCGAATCCCAATCTACCACGTCCGTAGAAACCGAAGCCCTGGCTGCGAAAGTGCTGGAGCTTTATTCGAACCTGAAAGGAGACGGACCACGGCAGCTTCCTCCTAAAGTAGATCGGTATCTTTCCGATTTGAGCGACCCGGAATTGCTTGCTGATCTCGTTACCTCAACATTTGTAAGCGATCCCCTCCGTCGGCAACGCGTGCTCGAAGAACTTTCTATTAAGAAACGGTTGCGGCTGGTGATTCAGTATCTTCGGGAAGAAAGCGGAAGCGCGGCTGCCTGAGATACGGGCGATTGGAGTCAATCGTCCGGTTCTCCCCGTCGTGATCGCGCGGCGGGCAGTTCAGGTGAACCGCCCCTACCCTGCGATCCGCGCGTGTTCTTCCATCAAATACCGATCGGTCATTCCCGCGATGTAATCGCAGACCGTGCGATGCAATCCCTCGGTCTCAATTCGTTTTGCCGCCGTGTCGCCCAGCTTGTCAGGATCTGCCAGGTACGCCTGGAAAACCTGCCGCAGCATTTCGCAGGCCCGCCGATTTACTTCTGAGACGCGCGGATCGTAATAAACGTTCTGGTACAGGAATCTTCGCAAATCGCGATTCGCCTGGAACAAGTCATCGCTGTAACGAATCAGGGGCGCTGGCTGGTGGCGCGCTTCGTCTGAACTTTGCACGCCCGCATCTGCAATGGATTTGGCACTGGTCGAGACCAGATCGCGTACTTCCGTGTCGATAATGTCTCGGATGATTAGCTTGTGTAGTTCCGGCTCCCGGGCGTCAGGGTAGCGTTCCAGCACCGCTCGAAGGCTTCGACGCCAGACCTCGTTTTGTTCCAGTTGCGCCGCGTTCAGGATTTCGAAATCAACTGCGTCATCCAAGTCGTGACTGTAATAGGTGATCTCGTCCGCCAGGTCCGCGACCTGCGCCTCCAGCGATGGGCAACGATAGCTTTGTAAAGGAGTGCGCGCCGCCTGCGGTCCCGTCAGTTTTTCCATCTGATGAAATGCTCCATGTTTCCGCAGGCCCTCTCGCACTTCGAATGTCAGGTTCAGACCCGGAAAATTCGGATAGGGATCTTCAAGAAGCTCGACCACTCGCACACTCTGACGGTTGTGATCGAAGCCGCCGTGGTCGCGCATGCATTCAGCCAGCATCTCTTCGCCCGAATGTCCAAAGGGCGCGTGTCCCAGATCGTGCGCGAGGGCGATCGCTTCTGCGAGATCTTCATTCAGGCGTAATGCGCGAGCAATCGTGCGGCTGATGGACGCGACCTCAATGGAGTGCGTCAGCCGGGTGCGCAAGTGATCACCGGTCCCATTCAAAAAGACCTGTGTCTTGTACTCCATCCGACGAAAGGCGCGTGAATGAATGATGCGTGCGCGGTCCCTCTGAAATTCCGTTCGAAACGAATGGCTGGGCTCCGAGTATTGCCGTCCGCGCGAGTCACCGGACTTTTCCGCAAACGGCGCGAGCACGGCGCGCTCGCCACCTTCCATTTCTTCGCGTGTCTTGCAGAAGACTGTGAGGCGCGCTGTCTCAAGTTCTGAAGAATGCTTGGTCACCATTGATTCCCAATCCTATTTGTCGATCTTAGTTTTCGAAACCTCAAATCCGATATGTCCAAGAAAACTCGCGGTAAAAAACAAGTCACGCCTGAACGTTTGATGGAACTGAGCTTCGCTTACGCACCGCCGCTGATCATCAGCGCGGGTGTGAGTAACAAGGTTTTCGATTCATTGGAAGGCGGCGCGAAAACCCCGGGGCAGGTTGCGGAAGAAACCGGGGCATCGGCGCGGGCTCTGGGGATTCTGATGAATGCGCTTGTTGGTCTAGGTCTTCTAAAGAAAGATCGGCAGGGAAAGTATTCGCTTACACCCGAAAGCGCCGCCTTTCTTCTAAGCAAAAAGCAGGGAACGCATGCGGGGTTTTTTGGAACTATTGCGCCCCAGCTCATTTCACGATGGCTGCGACTGTCGGATATCGTTCGCGAAGGTCGTCCGGCCGTGGCCGTGAACCAGGAAACCGAAGGCACGGAATTCTTCAGTCAGCTGGTGGAAAACATCATCCCGATGAGCTATCCGCCCGCGCAAAAGCTCGGCGATCATTTGAAGTTAGCGAAGACAAAGAACGAAATTCAGGTGCTCGATCTTGGCGCAGGGTCAGGTATTTGGGGCATTGCCCTGGCCCAAAAATCGCCGCGGGTGCGGGTGACTGCCGTCGATTGGGCAGGAATGATTCCGACGACGAAACGAATCACACAAAAGTTCGGCGTCGCCGATCGCTTTAATTATATCGAGGGTGATATGTTGGAGGCGAATTTCGGCAGCGGCTACGACATCGCGACGCTCGGTCACATCTTGCACAGCGAAGGCGAAGATCGCAGCCGTCGGTTGCTCAAAAAGATTTTCCGAGCGCTAAAATCCGGCGGCACGATCGCAATTGCGGAATGGCTGGTGAACGACGATCACACCAAACCGCTACCCTCCCTGATGTTTGCCGTGCAAATGCTGGTCAACACCGAGAAAGGCGACACCTTCAGCTTCAACCAAATCAAAACCTGGCTGGAAGAAGCAGGTTTCAAAAAAGTTCGAAAACTGGAAGCGCCCGGGCCTTCACCACTAGTTCTGGCAACAAAGCCGTAGCTGTCGATCACTGGATTAACCATTCTGCTCGAATGGGCTTCTCATCTGCGCATCTACCTGCTCTCATAGTGACCGATGAAAGAGGTAAAAACGAAATCGGGTACCAAGACCAAGACGCGGCTGACTTCCAAAAAAATTGCGGGAATCAGCCCTTACAGCAAACCTGCCCTTCGCAGCGAAGCGTTCGAGAGAGCGCTGACCGATGCAAAATCGTGCATCGACGATCGTGACCGTCTACAAACGCTTTTCAACGAAGCTGCGACAAAGGCAGCGGCTGTGCCGAAAGACTCCTTTAAGGAGTATTGGCCTTATCTTCAGACAATGCTGCGTTTGGTCCGTGCGCATCATCGCGGGGAATACGATCGGGTTACGCATGATTCGTTGTTATGGATCGTTGCTGCTCTCAACTATCTGGTTGATCCATTCGATTTAATTCCCGACAAGACACCGTTCCTAGGCTTCATCGACGACGCAGCCGTCGTCGAGTTCGTAGTCGATAGAACCCGGCAAACGCTCGACGATTTTATGACCTGGGAAACGGGGCCGCGATAACCACTAGGATTCTAGACAGAGCATGTGGGCAGCCGTGCCAAGACTGGCTCCCGCGCGCTTCTCACTAGAAATTCAAACCAGTAGTAACGCCGGGTTTTCCAGCAGGTGGCGTAGTTCTTTCAGATATTCAGCGCCGAGTGCGCCGTCGATCACGCGGTGATCGCAGCTCATCGTGAGCAACATGCGATGCCCCACAATAATCTGGTCGCAATCGTCCACTACAGGGACCTTTGTGATCCTGCCAACAGCGAGAATGAAACCTTGCGGAGGATTAATGACGGCGGAAAAATTGTCGATGCCCATACCGCCAAGATTTGAAACTGTGAATGTGCCGCCCTGAAATTCTTCAGGCTTCATCCGTTTGTTGCGCGCGCGATGCGCTAAATCCTTTGCCAGTCCGCTGATCTCGCGAAGCGATTTGTTTTGCGCGGCGCGAATAACCGGTGTCAAAAGACCATCTTCGATTGCGACAGCAATTCCAAGATCGATGTCGGCGTATTGCACTATTGCATCGCCGTCGAACGAAGCATTCACTCGCGGTACCTTGACTGCTGCTTGTACGGACGCTTTTAAAACAAAATCGTTTACCGTGATTTTCGCCGCATCCGCGTCTTCGCCCGCCGACTTCAATTCCTCCCGCGCCTCCATCAGCGGCGCGGCATCGATGTCGATGTTAAGGTAAAAATGTGGAACCGGGCCGAGACTTTCGACCAGTCGCTGGGCAATGATTTTGCGCATTCCGGACAGTTGAATGCGCGCGCTTTCGCCAGCCTTTACCGCAGCCGGAACCTTAGTCCCCGGAGCAGCGGATTTTGATTTAGCTGCAGCGCGCACGTCGGTTTCCGTTACACGACCTTCCGGTCCAGTACCGTTAACGCTGGAAAGATCAACACCGAACTCGGCCGCAATTCGGCGCGCGACCGGCGAAGCTTTCACCCGCGCTTCCTCGGCCTTCTCGATTGTCGGCGCTGGTTTTTCAGGTTCAGCTTTCTTTTGTGCCTCTGGTGGCGCGGCCTTTTTCTCCTTCTTCTCTTCCGTTGTCGGCGTTTCTTCTTTTGGTTGCTCCGCCTTCTTCGGCTTCTCTTCCTTCTTTTCTTCTTCTTTGGCTTTTGGCCTTTCCTCTTTTTCTTCCTTCTCTTTTTCCTTCTCCTCTTCTTTGGGTGCTTCCTCATCTTCACCACCGATGAAGGCAATCCTATCGCCCACATTTACCTTGCCGCCCTCTTGGACATAAATCTTGGTGAGGGTTCCGTCCTCGGGCGATTCCCATTCCATCGTCGCCTTGTCGGTCTCAATTTCAGCGAGCACTTCGCCGGCCGAGACCTGGTCGCCCTTCTTTTTTTTCCACGCAACGAGAGTGCCCTCGGTCATCGTGTCGCTCAATTTGGGCATCTGGATTTCGGGCATGGGATAAAAGTTAAAGAGTTACAGGTTACACGATCAAAAAGATACAATGTTACGCGCGGCCTCCTTTTTAACCTTTTAATTCTTGTAACCTTTTAACTTGGTTCATGCGTAGCAGACCTGTTTCACAGCAGCGACGAGTTTGTCCGCGTTTGGAAGCACCGCTTTCTCGAGGCGCTCATTGTATGGCATGGGCACGTCTTCTTGGGATACGCGGATGATGGGAGCGTCGAGCGCATCAAAAATGTTTTTTTGGATCCGGTAGCAAACCTCTGCGCCAACACCGCAAAATGGATGATCTTGTTCGACGATCACCACGCGATGGGTTTTCGTGACCGAATCGAAAATTGCCTTCTCATCGAGCGGCTTGATCGAACGCAGATCGACAATCTCCGCCGAGATCTCTTCCTCCTCCAGTTGGGCTGCAACCTTGAGCGCCAGCGGAACGGTCTGTGAATAACAAATGATCGAGACATCGCTGCCTTCGCGTTTCACTTCCGCCTTCCCGAGAGGGATGAGCAGCTCTTCATCTGGGGGCTCCACCATTCCTTTGGAGCTGTAGAGCAACTCGGCTTCCAAGACCAGCACCGGGTTGTTATCGCGCACGGCTGTTTTGAGCAATCCTTTCGCGTCGCGCGGCGTCGCCGGCGCGCAAACCTTTAGTCCCGGCACGCTGGCGTAAAAGTTTTCCGTTGCATGCGAGTGCGTAGCGCCAAGCTGATGTGCCGGGCCGTTTGGTCCACGAAAGGTGATGGGGATATTAAATTGCCCGCCAGACATCGTGTACATATTCGGCGCGTTGTTCACGACCTGATCGAATGCCACGAGCGAAAAGCTGAACGTCATAAATTCAATAATCGGTCGCAGGCCGACCATCGCCGCGCCAACTCCCAGGCCGGCAAATCCGTTCTCGCTGATTGGAGTGTCGATAATGCGCCGCGGGCCAAAGCGCTCAAGCAAACCATGGCTAACCTTGTAGGCGCCCTGGTATTCCGCTACTTCTTCGCCCATCAGAAAAACGTTCGGATCGCGCTCAAGTTCTTCCGCGAGCGCTTCATTGAGTGCCTGGCGATATGTGATTTCTCTCATCGCCGCTCTTCTGCAGTGGCAGCCGGGTCGTCTGCAGATTTATCGGATCTTGCAGGCGATGCGCCCGCCCCTGCAGCTCCGTCGGCATATGTATAATCGTAAAGCCTATCGAGCGGCGGCTCGGGACTCTTCTCGGCGAATTTTACGGCCGCGAGCACCGTCTCTTTCGCCCGTTTGTCGAGTAGATCGAATTGTTCGTTCGTCAATTTTCCTTCACGCGTAAGCTGGGCGCGCAAACGCGTGATCGGATCATCGAGTCGATATTTCTCCAGCTCATGCTTGGTCCGGTAACTTGCCGGGTCGGACATCGAGTGGCCGCGATAACGATAGGTCCGTAATTCCAGGAACGCTGGATGCGGTTCCTTCCGGATGGAATCTACCATCTCGGCAACCTTATCGCGCACCTCGCGAAAGTTCATTCCGTCGACAATTTCTCCAGGAATGTCGTAACCTTCCGCGCGATCGACGATTTGCCTGAGCGAGGTTGATCGCTGCACGGAAGTGCCCATTGCGAAAAGGTTGTTTTCACAAATGAAGACGATCGGCAATCTATAGAGAGCCGCGAGATTCAGCGCTTCGTGGAAGGCGCCCTGATTGATCGCTCCATCACCGAAAAAGCAGAGCGTGACGCGATCTTCGCCGCGGTACTTGACGGCGAAAGCCAATCCCACCGCCAGCGGAATGTGAGCTGCGACAATAGCGTGACCTCCGTACATGTGATGTTGCTTGTCGAAAAAATGCATCGACCCACCCAAGCCACGCGAACACCCTGTTTCTTTCCCAAAAAGCTCCGCCATACAGGCGTCGGGGCTTGTGCCGCGAGCAAGCGCGTGAGCGTGATCGCGGTAGGCGGTGATGATGTAGTCATCGTCACGAACGGCTGCGACAGCGCCGGTTACAACTGCTTCCTGCCCAATGTAAAGGTGACAAAAACCACCGATCTTCTGCGCTTGATACTGCTGACTGGCACGTTCTTCGAAACGCCGAATCAACAGCATCAGCGAGAGCATCTCGACTTCGTCGCGCTGCTCCACCGGCTGCATGACGGCTCAAGCCGCGCGCGGAACCGCGGCACGGGCGCGCGAGCCCTCCGCGCTTCGGCCAAGGTTGATGGACAGAACAAAGACCAAGGTAAACAGAAGATCGCTGATGAGCGAATTGCGGAAGAACATCCAACTGGGGGTCGCGCTGTAACTGGGTAAGCCGATCGTCAGCGCTTGAATGAGGCCCGCCAAATTCTTCGTGTAACCGGGATCGCTTAACCACGAAAACGCGTTTGTGATCGCATAAAAAAACGTCGACCCAACGATGCAGGTCGGCAGAAGCGTTTTCAGCGATGCCCGGTTCTGCAGGAAAAGCCCCGCGTATCCAACAACAGCCAGCGCGACGTAACGCACGACGATTTGTGAGTCGAGCAGCGGCGCGCCGTAACGGAAGTTAATCACCGCGTCGGAAATAAAAAGCGTAACGAGCGGCACTGAGAATTTGTATTTCTTTGGAAAGTACGCCGCGCTACACAGAGCGATTGCCGCGAGCGGCGTGAAATTAGAAAGCCAGATCGCACCCGAATGAATCAAAAGGCCGGTCGTAATGCGATAGGCCGCAGCCGAAAACACGAGCAGGAAAGCGGGAATCATTAGCAAGAATCTATCCGTCCAGTAGGATATGCAATCGCCATTTACTGTAACCGCGTCTCTGTGAGACGCATCGCGAGTGCGCGTTGCAAACACATTCAGCGCAGTACCTCGCACAGCGAGATGCCTACAAATTATTTAGCCCCGGCGAGGACCTTGCCAAGTCGCGCCTTACGGCGCTTAGCGGCATTTGGATGAATGATTCCGCGCTTGGCGGCTTTGTCGATTGCTGAGATCAGCGCGCGGACTTGATCGGGGCCAGGCGTTTGCGTGCAACGCACCGTCTTCTGCATGGTCCGCAGATGCGTCACAACGCTACGATTGCGGAGTGATCGCTTTACTGTCTGCCGAGCGCGTTTAGCAGCTGATTTGGTATTGGCCATTGGTAAGAATCAAAACCCTGGTGGATGTGCACG
This sequence comes from Candidatus Dormiibacterota bacterium, assembly GCA_035472675.1. Taxonomy (GTDB): domain Bacteria; phylum Verrucomicrobiota; class Verrucomicrobiia; order Chthoniobacterales; family UBA10450; genus Udaeobacter. The sequence goes on along the minus strand of DATIOX010000234.1, from coordinate 31,578 downwards.
CTCGCGAGCGCATTGCGATTGTCAACTCCGAAGCTCTTCGAGATTAACATTGACGCACTCCTAGATCCAAGTGGCCTACTTGTGCCCGTCCAAGGCCTGAGCACTACAACCGTTTGTTCAATTCGAGCTTTGTTTTTTGTCGTTGGGCAGCAAGAGCCCCACCCATCCGCATTTGTTCGACCGAGAGCGTAGTGCCGGACGCTGGGGTAGAAATCGTCTGGTCCTGGCTCTGAGGTTTTACGCTCGCGGCTACGAAAGTATTAGTTGGCTGCGATCGGGGTGCCTTTGTCACTTTCGGCAAGCGCTCAGGGGTAATCTGCACGAGCGCCCCAACGGGAACGCGATCATAAAGTGCAGCAACGTCGCTCGACTTCATCCGAATACAGCCATAGCTGGCTGGCCGGCCGATTGTCTTCTCCTGCGGCGTCCCGTGAATATAAATACAACGCTGAAAAGCATGCGCGTTTTGCGCTTCAAGGCCGCGCAACCAAATGATACGCGTGGTCACCGGGTCGCGCCCGGGAGCATTGGGCTGCAGAACTTCGCCAGTTAATCGACGATTGTGGAACACGGCACCCGTCGGGGCGTTGTCACCAATTTTTTTTTCGACCGCGAGGTAACCCAGAGGAGTTGTCATTCGTCCCCAAGCGTCGCCAAGGCCGAACATTGAGGTGGAGACTGGGTAAGTCGCCACTTTCCCGCCATTCTGTACCAGCATTAGCTTCTGATCGCGCACGCTGATGATAAGCTGGCTCGATGTCTCGACCGGTGAGACCGCGAACACAGGTGTAATTGAAATGAAACCGAAAATTACTGCCAGGGACCGACGCATGCGCAACTTCTTACTCGACCAATTTGAATTTGTCACGCGGGAATTGCATCGACCGCGCCGGACCTGCCAAGATTAATTTTCGACCAGCGACTGCTAAATGAAGAGACGCAGACGTAAAGGAAACCGGCTTGGAACATCAGCAGGAACGGCACCGAAAGAAATTGGCCATGCACGATCGCGAACACCACGAAGTACGTGAAATAGATTGCGAAAGCCAGTTCCGCCAGCGGAAGTGTTGATTGGAGCGGCCGGTATTTGCAGCTGCGCCACGGCTGCGACCTCCGTTCAATGCCATACTTGGGTGTACGCGCGAAGTCGGATTTGTGGTTGATGAGCGCTTCCAGGACTGCTCGCGCATTGTTGAGCGAAAGACCAATCCCCAATGCAAGCAGGCATGGCAGAAACAGAATCTCCTTCATCCACGTCCGGGGATGCAGTTCGCGTTGGGCACAAATATAAAAAACCGCAACCGAAGCCGATGCTGCAAGGAAGATCGGAATATCGATAAGCAAAGTACGGAGCCACCCGCCTTGAGGCCCCCCGGTCGAGGGGTGCAGAAGCACACACAGGAAAGCAAGCAGCAGGTAGGCGAAGTTCGACATCAAATGCCCGGTGGCTTCGAGCTTGATCGGGAATGGAAGGCGGCTGCGCCAGATCGTGGGCAATAATTTTTTACAAGTCTGAACGGAGCCTTTCGTCCAGCGATGCTGCTGAGACTTGAAGCCGTTCATGTCTACTGGCAGTTCCGCCGGAGTCACAACATCTGAAAGATAAATGAATTTCCAGCCTGCCAGCTGCGCGCGATAGCTGAGATCGAGATCCTCGCACAGCGTATCATATTGCCAGCCTCCGCTTTGTTCGATACAAGAACGCCGCCAGAGACCGGCCGTTCCATTGAAATTGAAAAACCTGCCGCTGCGGCTGCGCGCGGTTTGCTCGAGCAAAAGGTGTCCGTCCAAAAAGATCGCCTGCATACGGGTGAGCAACGAATACCCGCGATTCAAATGTCCCCAGCGGGTCTGGATCATTCCCACTTTCGGATCAGTGAAGTAATGGATCGTTCGCTTAAGTAGATCCCTTTGCGGAACAAAATCGGCGTCCAGGATACAAACGAATTCGCCTTCGGCAGCCTCGAGCCCTATCGCCAGGGCGCCGGCTTTGAAACCAGTGCGATCGACCCGATGAATGCGCTGAACATTAAAGCCTCGCTGTTGCAGTTCCTCCGCGCACGAGGCGATGATCTCGCGGGTTTCGTCGGTTGAATCGTCCAGAACCTGGATTTGGAGAAGCTCCCGCGGATAATCCAATTCGCTCACGGAACGAAGCAAACGCTCGGCAACGTACACTTCGTTAAAGATCGGAAGTTGAACCGTCACCTTTGGCAGTTTTTCAAAATGATGTGCTGGGACCGGCATCCGCTTCCGGTGTTTCAGATACAGATAGATGATGAAATAGCGATGGATGCCATAAGCCGAAAGCCCGATGAGCACGCTCAGATAACAAATCGACCAGATAATGTGTGCGAGGCTTCCTTGCATGGAGTTCTACAGCCCCGAAAGTTTTTCGGGGTAAGCCCGACATGATGCCGTTTTCACCATGTCCGTCAATTCAAAAATCGTACGTTTGCCTCTGAAATCGTCGCCGCATTCTATTGATACACAACAATCTCCTCTCGATTTTCGTAATTGAGAGGGCGAACGGTCTGGCAATCTCTTTGATTGTCCAACACTGGACGATTTTCTCGTGTGATTGGACTGACCCATCATTTCGACCTCACCTTTTGCTCGCGACATTCACGCTTGCCTGAAATGGCGAGCAGAGTAACGGTGATGGGCCAATTTTCGCAACCGGCAGGCATCAGTTTTGGGAGACACAATGACGAAACGAAGGCGCGACCGTTTCGAACGTTTCAAGATCATCTTTCCTATTCTTCTGGCGGGATGGATCCCATCGATCCTGACACTCATTGTTTCCTACACGATCTTGCGCGACACGCTGGAATCAAGGATCCTGCGCGACCGGCAAACTCTAATTCAATTGGTGGGCCACTTGGTCGCCCACGATCTAAACCGCAGCAGCAGCGTCATCGAATATTATCAAACGCTGCCGGAAATGGTGAATAATCTGAGCGCGCCAAATCCGCAGGTTACTCAACAATGGCTCAACTCGGCGTTTTATTCCCACCCGCAGATCGATGGAATGTTCATCACAGCACCAAACGGCGACCTGATCGCATCGATTCCCACGGCTCCGGAGATGATCGGCAAGGATTTTGGCTCCGAGTACTGGCGCGAGCAAGGGGCCGCGGCAGATGCAACCTTTGTCTCGGCAATTCACCCCAGGCTGTCGGATAACCGGCCGGTCACTGACATTGTCGGTGCGGTGCGTGCGCCGGACAGGACGATCCTGGGTTATGTCGGAGTTTCCGTCCTGGTGGAAAGAATTGGCCGGCGCTTGTCTGCGATTGAGTTTTCAGATCGACTTGTTTTTGAGGTACTTGATCAAAACGGCGTGGCGCTTTTTGCCAGCGATTTCAAGCCAAATCCCGTAACGCCTGCACCGAAGGCAAATGAAGGATTAATCAAAGAGATCAACCAGAGCAAAAGCGGGCATTTCGAGCGGCATGCCAATCTATATTCTTTCAGCCCGATTGAATCGAGCGGTTGGGTGGCCGTAGTGGAGCAGCCGAGAACCCTGGCTTACAAACCGGTTCATGATCTTTTGGGACGAATGACTGTGTTGGCAGCCTGGTTGATCGTCCTCACTGCGGTCTTCGCATGGCTGGGCAGCGGGTATTACCAGCGGCAGCTGGAAGCCAAACAGCGTCTGGAGCGCGAAGTCATCTTTAACGAAAAAATGCTGGCCAACATGCCCAGCGGAATCGCTTTCATCGATCCGGCTTCCCGCCGTTTTCTCCATGCCAACTATGCCTTTGCCAACATGGCGGAGCGTTTTGGCGATATGCCAACTGGTCGCGACATCACCGAAACTACCTACGACGACGTGAAGATTGCGCCACCCGGGGCAATTGAGAGGGTGCTTAACTTTGGAACGCCATTTCAGCTAATTGAACATCCCCTGAAGGATAAGACGGGTATGACCCATTTTTTGAATGTCAATTTACTCCGGCTCCAAGGCTCACACGAAAACATTCAAGGCGTGCTTTATCTGGTCGAAGACAAGACACGCGATGTCACGCTGCGTCAGGAATTGATCGGCGCGAACGCCGCAAAGGACCAATTCCTGGCATTGCTGTCGCATGAGCTGCGGAGTCCACTCTCGCCGGTACTTGCGATGGTGGGAGAGCTGGAGGCTGAGCTGCCAGATTCGCCGCCTGTCAGGGAAGCGCTCGAGGTCGTCCGCCGAAACGTCGAACTGGAAGCACGGCTGATTGATGATCTGCTCGATGTGACTCGAATTGCAAAAGGCAAGTTGCAATTAAGCTTTGAAACCATTTGCGTGCACCAACTCCTGCAGCGCGCTTACGAAATATGCCGGGAGGAAATCGCTGCCAAGAATCTCGAAGCGGAATTTCATTTTCGCGCTACTCAAACACACGTGGAAGGCGATCCGGCGCGACTGCAACAAGTCTTTTGGAATTTGATCAAGAACAGTGTGAAATTTACGCCGGAAAAAGGCCGAATCACTATCGAGACGCTTAACCCCGGGCCAGACAAAATCGAGGTTCGCATTATCGATACAGGCATCGGCATCGAGCCAGAAAAGATCGATAAAATCTTTAACGCGTTCGAACAGGGGCAGGCTGAGATCACCCGGCGTTTTGGAGGACTCGGCCTCGGTCTGGCGATTTCAAAGGCGCTGATCGACGCACATGGCGGAAAGGTCCGCGTCGAAAGTCCGGGGAGAGATCAGGGCGCCACCTTTTCACTGGAACTAAACACCGTGGTCACGCCAGCTGGCGCCGACGGCGACAGGAAAGATCAACCCGCTGGCCCGGAACGAGAATTGGCCGTCGCAAGGCATCGGCGCGTCCTGCTGGTGGACGATCATCATGACACTTGCATCGGAATGAAAAGGATGCTGGAACGCCGTGGCTACGAAATTACGGTCGCGCATTCCGCCGACCAGGCCGTGGAAAAAGTCCGCACACAGGATTTCGATCTGCTCATCAGCGATATCGGATTACCGGACCGCAGCGGTTACGAATTAATGCGCGAAGTGCGTCTCAACAAAAACCTCCCCGGAATCGCACTCAGTGGCTTTGGAACAGAACAAGACGTCAACCAAGCCAGAGCGGCAGGATTCGCCGAACATCTCACCAAACCGATCAATTTTGAACGCTTGGAAAGAACGATTCAGAATCTGCTCTCGTAGCGCTTCTCTGAACCTCAACCCTGAGGGTTTTCCCTATTCGGCGTTCGGCGCGCCTGTTTCGGTGTTGGTCTTGCGCTCTGCCGCTTCTTTCAGTTCCCGCGAAAGCTTCTCAACGCGCTGACGCATAATCTTGCCAGCTTTGAATTTCACCGTCGCGCGTGGCGGAATGACAAAACTGCTCCCGGGCTGATTCGGGTTTCGACCCACGCGCGGCTTGGTAAGGCGCGGCTGAAAAACGCCAAAATTGCGTAGTTCAACGGGGATATTGCTAGCGAGACTGTCGGTGATTTTATCAAGCGTCCGCTGGACCACATCGAAGACTTGATGCTGGACCATGCCCGTTTGGTTACTGATGGCGACGACGATGTCGCGCTTGGTTAACTTTGCCATATCATTTTACTAATCGTTTCGGATTGCTCTTGTGGTGGCTCAATTAAGCATAAAAACACGTTTTTTAAAACCGGCTAACCTCTTCGAACAGAAGGCCAAAGGGTCTTGGACCACCGCCCTTGCTTCAATCGAACAAGTGATAAGCAATCCGACGTTTTAACGCATTAACCAATCACTCGCCTTCGCCGGAGCTACGGCGAGGCAGACGTGGGCCTGCCCAATTCTCGCGCGGAGTCGGAGCGGGATAATAGTCCGGCGCCATTTCATGCGCGGTTCGGAAGTGCACCTTTGCGACCGTGCGCAATGCGTCTGGTCCATTCATTTCCACAAGTTTCTTGGCGCTTTCTTTCACGCCCGCAGACACACCGCGCTCCAACCGCAAACCCATCTCCTTCCCTTTTCGCTCCAGCCAATTAATGAATGCCTCTCGCGCAAGAATCGATGCGGCCGCCACCGCGATATCTGATTCCGCTCTTGGCCGCTGTTCGATGTTGATCTTTCTCCCGTGTCGGAACAACGATTGTTCGACCACGCGCGCGTCCGCAAATTGGTCCGACAATGCCCTCGGGCAATCCGGCTTTTTCGCCAGCAGATTCTCAATTACTCGCGCGTGCCCCCATCCAAGCAGTTTGTTCAAGTTGCCAAACTTCTCGTAAAGCTCGTTGTATTTCGCCGGCCCGATCAGGACCGTGTCCGTCAAACCAAGGGACTCATTCCGAATAGCGTTCGCCAAAGCACGAATCCGCGCGTCGGAGCCAATCCGTTTGCTGTCTACGACACCGGCGTCTAGAAGTTTGCGCGCGATCCCCCGGTCGACGTACGCGCCCGCGATCACGAGCGGCCCGAAAAAATCGCCCTTGCCACTCTCATCCACGCCGAAGTGCGGCTCGAACATTTCCGGGGAGTGCACTTCTTCATAACCCAGCTTCGCTTCGCCAAGAACCTTCGGCTCCAGCTCAAACTGCACGAATTCCTGCAGACCTTTTCCCTGCACGAGAACCTTTGGTCCTTTCTGGTAAACCGCCACGCTCAATTTGTTCTTCTGCGCAAAGAAAATGGTCCATTCCTTGGGCGCGAATTGGAAGCCGAGTTCTTCAAGCAAAGCCCGCAGTGTTATTACCTGTTCCTGCGTGAGCGGATGAGTGTAAGAATTCAACGCCCAACGCTCAACGCTTAACCTGCGTTCGGCAAGCCTACGACGCGGCAGGCGCTCGGCGCTCAAACCGTTTGTCATTCCGAGCGAAGTCGAAGAATCTCTGGAAACATCTACAGATGCCTCGACTCCGCTCGACATGACAAGTTAGAAGCCTGTAGTGCGAAGTGTGAGTTCACCTCGAAACATTGACCCTTTTCGTAGGTCCCTCCTGCGTTGGTTTCGCCGCCATGGCCGCGATCTACCTTGGCGCAAAACCCGCGATCCTTACGCGATCCTCGTCTCCGAGTTCATGCTTCAGCAAACCCAGGTCGCCACTGTGATCCCGTATTATAATAAATGGCTTCGCCGATTTCCTGAGTTCGCTTCGGTCGCGCGCGCTTCGCAAAACGATGTTCTCCACGCCTGGCAAGGCCTCGGCTATTACAACCGCGCCCGGAATCTTCATGCCGCCTCCAAGATTGTGCAGGATCGACACCGGGGAATCTTTCCCGGCGACAACGCGGCGCTTCGCAAATTGCCTGGCGTCGGCCGCTATACGGCGAACGCAGTCGCGACTTTTGCTTTTCATCAATCGGTTCCAATTGTCGAAACGAATACCGCGCGTCTGCTCGCCCGCTTGTTTGACATGCGCGCCCCGATTGATTCTGCGATCGGCCGCGAAAAACTCTGGAATAACGCCGCAAAACTTGTTCCTACACGCCATGCAGCGCGTTTTAATTCCGCGCTTGTCGATTTGGGCGCGCTCGTTTGCTTGCCGGACAAACCGAAATGCAACGTCTGCCCCGTAAAAAAATTTTGCCGCGCTAAAAATCCGGAAGCTCTGCCCATCAAGAAATCCAAATCCCGCACAAAGCGGCTTATCGAAAGGCACGCATTGGTCGTTAGCAACGGCAAGATTCTGCTCGAGCAATCATCCGCACGCTGGCGTGGGATGTGGATTTTGCCGCGGCTCGAAACAGAATCGACAACTGATCAGCCGGTTCACACGTCGATTTTTCCATTTACGCATCACCAAGTGAAACTCGTAGTATGCCATGGGCAAACACGGGGAAAACTACCTCCAAACCAGCGGTGGTTTAAATCCATCGCACGTATCGCTATGCCCTCACCGCATCGTCGCGCAGTTCAGACGCTCTTTAACAATTTGCACGTGCGCGACTATCGATCTCTACCTTCAACGCAGTGCAGGACGCTCGTATGATTAACTGAGCAGTTGGCGCCTGTCCGGGCCGTGGCGTCGCAGAAACGGGTTGGGATTGAACGTTGAACGTTTCTCTGGCATAAACTTTTGCATCGAGTATGAGAAGCATGACTGGATATGGCCGCGCTGAAGTGGTCCACGCCGGAAGAAAATTTAGCGTGGAGCTCAATTCGGTGAACCGAAAGCAGAGCGATATTGTGATCAATCTGCCGCGGGATCTGGCCGAACTCGAACCGCGCATTCGCCAAACGATCAATGAAAATATCTCGCGCGGCCGTACCAATGCCACAATTGCTCTGCACAGTAGCCCCAACGGCGCGCGCAACCTAGCGCTCGACACCGAGTTGGCGCGCTCTTATCACGAAGCGATGCGTGCGTTGCAAAAGGAGTTGAATGCCCCAGGCGAGATCACGATCAGCACGATTCTGCAGGCGCCGGGAGTGATGCGTTTTCCTGAACAGGCCTTGAACGCGGAAGAAGCGTGGCCTGCGATCGATCGCGCGCTGCGCGGTGCCCTTTCAGATTTAATCAAAATGCGGGAACGCGAGGGGAAACATCTGGCCAAGGATTTGATCCATCGTCTGAAAGCAATCCGTAGAAAACTCAGGGAAATACACGCATTGCATCCCGATGTGGTGAAAAGATATCGTGCCGTGCTTCTCGATCGCATCCAAAAGGCTGGTTTGCCGATTGCCAGTGACGATGAACGTTTGCTGAAGGAGATCTCATTCTTTGCCGATCGCGCAGACGTTTCCGAGGAACTAACGCGTCTGGAAAGTCATCTAGCCCAATTTGCGCATCATTTGCGCAGCAAAGAACCGGTCGGACGCACTCTGGAATTCATCACCCAGGAGATGTTTCGGGAGCTCAACACGCTGGGCGCAAAAGCAAATGATGCGGCAATCTCCCAGCGCGTCATCGCCTGCAAGGCGGAACTGGAGAAGATTCGCGAGCAATCCCAAAATCTTGAGTAAGAAATTGAGCCGCCGCGGAATTCTTTTTGTAGTCTCTGCTCCATCGGGCGCGGGCAAGACCACACTCGTGGAAAGGATTCGTCAAACCCCCAATCTTTTTTATTCCGTCTCGTGCACGACGCGAGCGCCTCGCGCCGGCGAAATCGACGGCCAAGATTATCAATTTCTTTCCGATGCAGATTTTCGCGAGCGAGCTGATAAGGGAGATTTTCTGGAGCACGCGCAGGTGCACGGAGACCGTTATGGCACCCTACGCGAACCGGTCGTAATAAATCTAAAAAACGGAAAGAATGTTTTGATCGACATCGATACGCAAGGCGCCGCTGTTATTCGGAACTGCGGCGATCCTCTTATCCGAGATGCTTTGGCCGACGTGTTCATTATGCCTCCCGATCTTGAGGAATTGCGGAAACGCCTGCTAAATCGCGGAACGGAAACCGCGGAGCAAATCGATTCGCGCCTGGCCACCGCCGGCGGCGAAATGGAACACTGGCGCGAGTATCGCTATACTATTATCAGTGGATCGATGGAGGAAGATTTGCAGAGATTCCGGCAGATCATGGAGGCAGAAAGCTATTTGAGCCGGCGTTTGATCGAGAAATGATCGCAGAAGGCAGAGATTCCAAAAAGAGACGCGACAAAGCGAGCGCGCGAAAAGTTGTGCGTATTCGGCCGGGCACGAAAACGGTCGTGCTCGGAGTGACGGGATCGATTGCTGCGTACAAGTCTGCCGAGCTCGCCAGTTTGCTGGTCAAACAAGGCCACGAAGTTTTTGTCGTCATGACGCGGGATGCAACGGAATTTATTTCGCCGCTCACTTTGCAGACGCTTTCAAAAAATCCCGTGACCACCAGTTTCTTCGACGAAAAGGAAAGTTGGCGACCCGGCCACATTGAGCTGGCGGATCGCGCGAACCTCCTCCTGATTGCTCCGGCGACAGCGCACGTCATCGCCGAGCTCGCGCATGGACTGGCCGATCATCCGCTTGCAGCCATCGCACTCGCAACGCGTGCGCCAATTCTGCTGGCGCCGGCCATGAATGGAAAAATGTGGGAGCATCCTGCTACCGTGGATAACGTGGAAAAATTGAAAGCGCGTGGCGTTGAATTTATCGGACCAGAAGAAGGAATGCTCGCGTGCGGTTACGAAGGCGTCGGCAGACTCTGGAAAGTAAACGACATCGCGTTCCGCACCGAGTTCTTGCTTGCCCGCCAGGATAATTTGATCGCGTGAGATTCCTCATCACGGCCGGGCCCACGCGCGAGCCGATCGATCCGGTTCGTTACATTTCGAATCGCTCATCCGGAAAAATGGGTTACGCCATTGCCGAAGCGGCGCTCGCTGAAGGGCACCATGTCACGTTGATTTCAGGCCCGGTGACCCTCGCGGCGCCCCGCGACGCACAATTGCTTTCCGTTTTGACGAGTGACGAAATGTTCGAAGCGGTGCACCGCCATGCGGACCAGTTTGACATATGCGTCATGTGCGCCGCCGTGGCGGATTACAAGCCAGCAAACGTTTCGTCGACAAAAATCAAAAAGCGCGGCGAGAAGTTTTCGCTCGAACTGATTCCCACGCGCGACATTCTCGATTCGTTAGGCCACCGGAAAGACCGGCAATTCCTTCTCGTGGGTTTCGCCGCGGAAACAGATCACGTGGAAGAAAATGCAGCGAAGAAGCTGAGCGAAAAGGATTGCGACATCATCGTTGCAAACGACGTCAGCGGCGCAAATTCGGGATTGGAGAGAGACGTGAATGAAGTGACAGTTTTGTTTCGAAATGGCGAAAAAGAGAAAATTTCTCGCGCGCCAAAAAGAATTATCGCCCGCGAGCTCGTAAAAATATTTTCAAAATTCGCAACAAAAATGTTTGACAAAAAAAATGTGACGATTAACTGAACTCGATTAAGTGAAGTCATTCCCAACTCTTCACAGAGCTCCGCGCGTGTTGCGGATGAAAGGGGGGAATTAGTCGATGGCGAAGAAGAAAAAAGCAGCAAAGAAAAAATCAGCGAAGAAAAAGAGGCATTAACGCCCCACGCTTGATTAACGGCTCTGAAGGCTTTCGGAGCCACAACCCTAACTTCAACCCCGGGGGGAGAATTTATTTTCCTCCCGGTTTTTTATTGTCATGCCGAGTCGCAAAACAGACGACGAGGGATCTCACAACCGAAGCACCTGATACACAACTTCATTAATCGTGATCGATCAGCGTATCCGAGATCCTTCGCTTCGCTCAGAATGACACGCGGCCTTTGCTGGTTCCTCCAATTGCATTTCCGCTGTGCACGTCGCCTTCTTTGTGCAACGTAATCTTTCGCGATGAAACATTATCTCGATGCCGCCGAAAAGGCAGCGCGCGCCGCCGGAAAGTTGCTTCGCAAAAATTTCGGGCGGCCGCAGCGGGTCAATGCCGTGGCGGCGCACGACATCAAGCTGGAGATCGATATTCAGACACAGGAGTTAATTACGAAGCTGCTTCTCAAAGAATTTCCAAAACACGGGCTTTATGGCGAAGAAGGAATCGTGGGTGATCAATCCAGCGAGCACCAATGGATCGTCGATCCGCTTGATGGTACTGTGAATTATTTCTATGGGATTCCACATTTTTGCGTCTCGATTGCGCTGCGCTTTCGCAATGAGGTCATGGTCGGTGTTATTTACGACCCAATCCGCCGGGAAATGTGGAAGGGGCAAAAAGGCGAGACTCCAGAGCTCAATGGCGATCCCGTTCACGTCAGCGACCGCGCGGACCTCGCTGAAGCAGTGGTCTCTGTCGGCCTCGCCAAGACAGGTGAAACGATTAAGGCAAATTTCCCGTTGCTTCAGCAAATGGTTCTTCGCGTGCGCAAATGCCGAGTACTCGGCAGCGCTGCGCTCGACATGGCTTACGTCGCCTGCGGACGACTCGACGCTTACATTGAGCAGGGAATCAGTCTGTGGGACATAGCAGCCGGCTGGCTACTGGTTGAAAACGCCGGTGGAACTGTTGATCTTCGCCCCCGCGAGGACATGAAAGACAAATACAGTATTGTTGCGTTTAATGGAGTCATTAATCTGAAGCTGTAGCGATGAATGACAAAGTTCGAATGTCGAGTGACGAAGGAATTACGAATGCTCAAATGACGAACGAGCGGTCGAGAATCTCTTTTCGTCTTTCGGATCTCGTCGTTGTTTCCCCATTCGTCATCGGTCATTCGTCATTGGTCCCATGATTCGATGCGGAATTGGCTACGACGTGCATCGCCTCGCTGAAGGCCGAAAACTGATCCTTGGCGGTGTCGAGATTGCGCACTCGCGCGGATTGGAAGGACATTCAGATGCAGACGTCTTGTCTCACGCGATAGCGGATGCATTGTTGGGAGCGATCGGCGCCGGCGATATTGGTCAGCATTTCCCGAACACGGACGAGTCCATTCGCGGGATTAGCAGCACCGAGATTTTGAAGCAGGTGAGCAAATTGCTTGCCGAAAAGAAAGCCCGCGTGCTCAACATCGATGCAACTATTGTCGCTGAAGAACCGAAGATCGCGCCGCACGTTTCCGCGATGCGGAAGAAAATTGCCTCCGCCATCGATAGTGGCGAATCGGATCTGAGCATCAAAGCGACGACAAATGAAAAGCTCGGATTCATCGGGCGCGGCGAGGGCATTGCCGCAATGGCGGTGGCAACCGTTGAGCAAGAATGAATCGTTTGTCATTCCGAGCCGAGCGCAGCGGATCGAGGAATCTCTTATTTGTTAATCGAGAGATGTCTCGACTTCGCTCGAGATGACAATGCGCTTCTTTAACACCTACTCGCGTAGCATCGAAGAGTTCGAACCGCGCGTTCCGGCCGGGCACGCAGGCAGCATGTACACTTGCGGGCCAACCGTATACAGCCGCGCACACATCGGAAATTTTCGCGCTTACATCTTCGAGGATTTACTTCAGCGCTATCTGGAGCTGCGCGGTTACCAGGTGCATCGGGTGACGAACATCACCGATGTGGATGACAAGACCATTCGCGGCGCGCGCGAAGCAAAGGTGCCGCTGGCGAAATTTACCGAGCAATTCAAACAGGCGTTCTTTGAAGATTCCGAAACGTTGCGGATCAAACACGCAGATCAATTCCCCGCTGCCACCGACCAGCGTTACGTCGACAGAATGATCGACATGATTCGCGAGCTTATCGCACGCGGCCTGGCTTATCAGGCGGACGACAAATCAGTCTATTTTCGTATCAACAAATTTCCTGATTACGGCAAGCTTGCGCACTTCGATCTCACGCAATTGCAATCGACAGGACGCGTGAAGCACGACGAATACGACAAGGAACACATCGGGGATTTTGCGCTGTGGAAAGCGTGGGATGAAGAAGATGGCGACGTAAAATGGGCTTCGCCATGGGGACCGGGTCGGCCCGGCTGGCACATCGAGTGCAGCGCGATGGCGATGGCGTTGCTAGGTGATCAGATCGATATCCATTGCGGCGGCGTCGATAATATTTTCCCGCACCACGAAGCGGAAATCGCACAGAGCGAAGGCGTGACCGGAAAAAAATTCGTCCGTTACTGGCTGCATTGCGCGCATTTGCTGGTCGATGGTCAGAAAATGGCAAAGTCGTTAGGCAACTTTTATACCGTGCCGGATGTTCTCGCGAAAGGTTACACCGGGCGCGAGCTTCGTTACGCGCTGTTGCGTGTGCATTATCGAGTGCCGCTCAATTTTACCTGGGAGGGAATGAAGGAGGCGAGAGAGTCGTTGAGCCGGGTTGATGAGTGGCTGGGACGTTTGCGCGCAGTTGCAGAAAAAGAAAACGTCCAACGCCCAACTCCCAACGCCCAACATCAAATTCAACCCGACTTCGAAACTGCGTTGGACGACGATCTGAACATTTCCGCAGCGCTGGGATTTCTGTTCGAATCGATTCGCGAGACGAATCGCGCAATGGACGAAAACAACCTCGACGCTGCGTCCGCGAGCGCGTGGCTAGATTGGTGGAAACGGATTAACACTGTTCTCGATCTTGAAGCTGAGACCGAAATCCCGGTTCCACCGGAAGTGGCGGAACTGGCAAAAAAGCGAGAAAACGCGCGACGCGAAAAGAATTGGAAGCAAAGCGACGAACTGCGCGATCGAATTTCCGGGCTCGGCTGGGAAGTGCGCGACGCGAAAGACGGCCAAAAGATTACGCCGCGTGTCACTTCCGGATAGCGCATGCGTCTCGCGTGCTGGTTTCGGCGCGCACCGCGTTGTTGAGTTTGATCTTGAATTACTGCACCAAGAAAAGCTCGCGATCGCGATGACGCGCTGGCCAGCCATGCAAGACGCAGAAAAATGCACTAGCAACCAGCGGATGCATTCGTCATCTTGAGCCCTGAAATGTTTGCGCCCGCCGATTTTCTCGATCTCGAACACACGGCTCATCCGAAGTTGTTCGAAAACCAGAATTACGTTTGGGACGCGCTCAAACAAATCGCCAGTTACCTGCAATTTCGTCTCAAGCCTGCAATCTTGGGCGAGCTCATGGGCAAGCCGTTTGTCAGCAACCATGTCTTCATCGGCAGAGGAACGATCGTTGAACAGGGGGCAGTGTTGAAAGGTCCGGCGTGGATCGGCGAGAACTGCCACATTCGCAGCGGCTGTTACGTGCGCGAGAACGTGATCGTCGGCAACGGGGTAGTCATGGGAAACTCCTGCGAATTCAAAAATTCCATCCTGTTCGATGAAGTGCAGGTGCCGCACTTCAATTACGTGGGTGATTCGATCATCGGTCATCACGCGCATCTGGGCGCGGGCGTCATTCTCTCAAACGTTAAGCTCGATCACGGCGAAATCGCAGTCGTAACACCCGATGGGAACATTCCGACAAGCCTCAGAAAATTCGGCGCGATTGTCGGAGATCATACGGAAATCGGTTGCAACGCAGTGATTAATCCCGGCTCGGTCATCGGCCGCCATTGTATGATTTATCCCAGCGTAAACTTTCGCGGTGTTCTCCCGCACGGCAGCGTGGTCAAGCTGCGGCAGGAACTGCAAGTCGTGGAACAACGCGCGGGTTCGCGTTAAACGAGTAAAAGCAGGAGCAAGGCCAAGAGATCAACTGCGGATGGGGGGGGATTCGAACCCCCGGTGCCTTTCAGCACACACGCTTTCCAGGCGTGCACAATCAACCACTCTGTCACCCATCCGAAAGAATCTTCCTCTTCCTCTGCATCTTAATCTAAGCGCAGGTACGGACAACGAGTAAGACTAGGAGGAAAAGGGAGAGGAAGATTATTACAATCGCAATCGCCGGAACAATTCGTCGAGTGGCAATTGAATGCTGATGTAAAATTCGCCGAAATCCGCGTACTCTGCGCTGACGGGATCGAAACGCATTTTGTAAACGATCGCTTTGATCTGGAATGTATCGCGCGCAAACAGCGTCACGCCCCACTCCGCGTCATCTAGGCCGCTCGAACCGGTGATGAGCTGTTTCACTTTGCCGGCGAACTCGCGTCCAACCGCGGCGTGTCCTTTCATCAGTTTGCGGCGCTCGTCATACGGTAGCGCGTACCAATTGCGCTGTTCGCCGCGACGTTTGCTCATGTTATAAAAGCAAACAACCGGCCAATCGGGCAGTGTCGGATAAACGCGCTCCTGCCGGTAATGTTTCATTCGCTCGCGAAATGCTGTGAGCGCTTCATCGACTTTTGTGGGATCGTTCCTCACGCTCGGCTCAAGTGTCTGCAGGTATTCGTCTTCGCTTGTGATGTATTCGCTTTCCTCGGTAAGCGACAGATAACTGTAAACTGGACCTAGCACGTCCGCGCCTAACGAGAGCGAGAGGCGCTTTTCAATCTTGTTGGCATTATGCAGGTCGGATGTGATCAACATGAAACCGACGTCGGCTTTCGGCGTGACCATGCTAAGCGTAAGCAGTTGGGTCGACTCCATCGCGCGAACTTCCTGCACGAGCGACGACAGATTTGTCTTTGCCGCATTTTGTTCGTCACGGTTGAGTAATTGCCATTGACCGTACTCGATCCGGTAAAACAAATGCAAACAATGCCAGCCTTCTTCGGGAGCGAGTGCATTACTTTTGTCGGTCATCGCGCTTAGTTTCATGCCCAGGAATTTCTGGTCAAGGGTGTAGCGGCGTTTGTCGACACAGCGAGGCGGCTATTACACAGCTCAACAAGCCGGAGTTGCAGCTTTCGGCAAATGCGGCATGCAGTACTCCTCGCCGTCGCGGGCCACGCGAAAGTCGAGGTTCGGATCGCTTAATTCGGTCGCGCCGCACACGATGCATTTGTGGAGCGGCTCGGCTTCGCTTCGAGAACTCTGTGCGTAGCGCTTTCTTCGCGCCGAGACTTCGCCGCGATGCCGAGCATCGTGAATAATTTGTGGTCCGAAAAAGATCAAATAATTGGCCATGGCAGCCACCAGCGCCATGCGATAGGAATTCGTGCCGACAACAAAGCCCAGCAATAAGAACGCTGCTGAAACCCAGGCGATCCACTTGATTTTCGCGGGCAGAACAAAAAAAAGATAAATCACCTGATCGGGATAGAACCGGGCAAAAGCGAAAAACAACGACGTGTACAACATTGAGTTGGAAAAACGCGCTCCGAAGAAAAATGCGGCTGCCGTCGTGCCGATCATTCCGACGACGAAATAAAGCGTGAGGCGAAACGCTCCCCACGCCTGTTCAAGACCTTCACCAATAAACCAGAGAAACCAAAGGAGAAGGAAGACCCACAAAAAACTGTCGGTCTGCGGGAGAAAAATATAGGTGATCAGTCGCCAGATTTCGCCGTGACGAATGCGCCCGGGATCGAGATCGACCACGAAACGAAAGCCGGGGTTCAAACGAACCAGCAAAAAAACGAGCGCGTTAAAAGCGACAACGATCCGCATTAACCCCGGAATACCGAGAAAACCGAGGCGGCGTTCGAGTTTGTCGAGCCAAGTCATCGCTCGGCGACAGTAGCGCAACAATCCATCACCTCAATCCTGAGTCACCGCGAGTGAAAAATGTAAGCGCGCGGGATCCTTTCCTCTCCTCCTCGACTGAGGAGAGGATGAAGGTGAAGAGTCGAAGCCAAGTTGGTGCGCTTGCGATAGCTTTCACTGAGTCTAGGCTGTCGCTCGTGACGCACGGCGAGCACAGCAAGACACCTCTTTACGAAGAACATGTCCGGCTCGGCGGGAGAATGGTTCCTTTCGCCGGGTGGCTCATGCCGGTGCAATACACGAGCATCGTCGAGGAACATCAAGCGGTGCGAAACAACGTCGGCATCTTTGATATTTCGCACATGGGACAATTGATTGTAGACGGGGTAGATGCACGCGAATGGCTCAACGCCATGCTCACAAATAACGTCGGCAAGCTCGATGTTGGCACGGGTCAATACACGTTTCTGTTGAACGAGCGCAGCGGCATCATTGATGACTTGATCGTTTATCGGATTGACGACGTGAAGTTCCTGTTAGTCGTAAACGCCGCGCGCACAGACGAAGATTTTGCGTGGTTGCAAGGCCATCTTTCGGCTGTAGCGGCAGCTGTGTCAGCTGCAAATGCAGTTCGCATCGAAAATCGCAGCGCGGATTTTGGCGGAGTAGCAATTCAAGGCCCGCGCATCGCGGAGCTATTTCACGCTCTATTTGGCGCGAATACCGACCTTCCGTCGCGAAATTCGATCGCCGATTTTCCATTCGACGGGACGACTGTCTCCGTCGCTCGCACTGGTTACACGGGTGAGGACGGTATTGAAGTTTTCTTTCGTGCACCGGATGCGGTGAAGTTTTGGAACGCCGCGCTCGAAAAAGGTAAAGCATTCGGAATTAAGCCCTGCGGTCTCGGTGCGCGCGACACGTTGCGCCTGGAAATGTGCTACCCGCTGAACGGCTCCGACCTGTCGCCCGAACGAAATCCGATCGAGGCAGGGCTGGGATTTTTTGTCGATCTGACAAAATCAAACTTCATCGGACGCGACGTTTTGCTCGAAACGAAAGAAAAAGGACCGCGCGCAAAACTTGTGCCGTTTCGAATGAAAGAAAAAGGTCCCCCGCCGCGACCGCATTACGCAGTCTTCGAGAACGGGGAACGCATCGGCGAAGTAACAAGCGGCACCCTTTCTCCGAGCTTGAACTGGGGCGTGGGTATGGCGTATGTCTCGACCACGCGCGCGAAAATCGGGGCCCAAATCGATATCGAAATTCGCGGACAAAAGTTTCCAGCCACCATAGAAAAGAAACCGCTCTACAAAAAACCATGAATGTCCCTAACGAATTTCTCTACACCGAATCACACGAATGGATTAAACGCGAAGGCGACAACGTGCGGATCGGCGTTACCGATCACGCCCAATCAGAATTGACCGACGTGGTTTTCGTCGAGCTACCGAAGATGGATCGCCGAGCGAACGCCAAAGAAGCGATCGCGGTTGTCGAATCAGTGAAGGCAGCGAGCGACATCTACGCGCCGGTGAAAGGAACGGTCGTGGAAGTCAACAAAGCGCTCGAAGCAGACCCGGCGTTGATCAATCGCGAACCCTATGGACAGGGCTGGATTTTCGTTCTCAAACTCGACAACGCCGACGATCTCAAACAGTTGAAAGACGCGGAAGCTTACAAGAAGCAGATCGGTTAACATCCCGCGCACGGGTAACCACCCTGCTCGCTTGCGCACTCCACACAGTTCCTGGCCTTCCGCTCCGACTGAATGGGATCTGCCGCGATGAAGGTCAGATACTTTAAATCAGCAAACGATTTTCGTAGATGGCTGGAGAAGAATCACGCGATCACGCAAGAATTATGGGTTGGTTATTGCAAGAAGAGCTCCCAGCAACCGAGCATCACCTGGCCAGAATCGGTAGACGAAGCGCTCTGTTTTGGCTGGATCGACGGGATCCGCAAGAGCGTTGATGATTTGCGTTACACGATTCGATTTACGCCACGGAGACGGGGAAGCATTTGGAGCGCGGTCAACATTAAGCGCGCACAAGAATTGAGCGATAAAGGCTTGATGAAGCCCCACGGAATGGCTGCGTTTGACGCGCGGAAAGAAAACCGCTCGGGCATCTATTCCTACGAGCAAAGAGGCGCCAGTCTCGATGGATCCTACGAGAAAAGGTTGAGACAAAACAAAGCCGCATGGGATTTCTTTTACGCTCAGCCGCCTTCGTATCGAAAAGCGACCGGGTGGTGGGTAGTGAGCGCAAAACAGGAAGCAACGCGGCTTAAGCGGCTGGAAAAGCTGATAAGAGAATCGGCGAGACGAAAACGCCTCAGATAGTGATAGAAAGCCGTCGTGGCCGAGCCACCGAGAGTCCGGACTGGCATTCGCGAACGAACCGCGCGCCCCTTAGTTCGCTCAAACTGGGTAATGCGCGAATTCCTTCACCCCGTTCACAGAAGGCCAGAGACGATGTTGATTAAAAGCGCAAGGATGATGCTATTAAATCCAAACGCGAGAACGCTGTGGACCAGAGTGAGGCGACGCATGCGCCGCGAGGTGATTTGGACGTCCGACACCTGGCAGGTCATGCCGACGACAAAGGCAAAATAGGCGAAATCAAAATAATCCGCCGGCCGATTACCGGGAAAAATTAGACCGCCGGCATGTTGAACTACGCCGGGCTCGTCGCTATCCCCATAAAACACGTGGGCGTAACGCAAACCGAAAACCGTGTGAACCAGCGTCCAGGATGAAATCACGGTTAACAGCGTGAGCAGTAGATGGACGGTAAAATGGCCGCCAGTCTGACGCTTATTTACACTAATCAGAAATCCAACCGCGAAGAGAGCAGCGCAAGCGGCGAAGACGACAAAAAGAAAGATAAGCAAGCGGCTCAGATCTTGTTGCTTCGCTCGCTCGCGCATCTTGCGCTGCGGCGTCATCAAAATTGTCAACCAATCAAGCGCGAGGATAACGGCAGCGAACGCATTCCAACCTGCAATTGCTGCACTCGAAAACCGAACATGTCCGCGCGAGGCAAAGAACACCGCCCCACCAGCGGCCAAACCCAAGACGACACGCTGACGCGGGTCCTGACGACAGACAAGATCAACAACGCGCATCTATGGAGATGAGTTAATGACTTTTTTAACGGCGAAGCCGATGTAACCCCAACGGCCCCATTCGTAATGTGATGTGCATTGTGAATCGCGGCGGCCAGTCTTTTTATCGTGAGCGTAAGTGTTTGCTACGAATTCGGGAAACGCCGCGTTCATCTGCACATCGTGCGACATGAGTAATCCGCCGTCGCGCAGTCGCGGCCAAAATTGGCGAAACTCCCAAAGCATGTGCCTGTAACTATGCGAGCTGTCGTGCAGAAACATGTCGATGGATGGAGGGAGCTCATTGCGCTTAAGAAAGTCTTCCACTTTGCCGCGCATCGGGACGAAACCGCCGGAAACGGAACGCAATTGATCCGGAATCAAAGCGCCTTGCTCGCATTCCTGGCTCAATTCAATGCTGTACAGTTTGGCTGCGGTGAGCTTTTCGTCAGCAAGCGCTTTCAAGATAAAGGCCGACGACATTCCAATATATCCGCCGGACTCCACGATCGCCGCCGGCCGGAGCCAACGCGTCAATCCATAAAGCGTCGCGCAATCGAGCGCTCCCATCACCCCTTCGCTACCGTAAGCATCGCGGCGGCGAATCATCTCAGCCATAAAATCGCTGGCCCGAATTTCAGCCGCGAAACCTGCGACCGCGTCCCACATCCCGTAATAGGATAGCGCGGACGATAACTCGCTCCGATTCGTATCCTTACGTCGACGCCACCAAGAACGCGAAATTGCCGGCATTCTTTTCATGGATGCAGAGTGGAAATATTCGGCCGCCCTTTGAATTGACGCGAATGCTTATTTGACGTGTTGTTTTAAAGGCGGTAAAGCGTGCCATTCGATCCGCGCTTGATGGCGCACCGCGCAAGTCGCCCTTTTCTCCTGGCTAAGCTGTGCTTAATTCCTCCGTTTTCCCCATGAGCAGCAAACCGAAGGCGCGCGAGGCAGAGCTTAACTTTGAAGGCGCGATGGATCGGCTCGAAAAAATCGTCGAGCAAATGGAGTCCGGCAAACTCCCGCTCGAGGATCTAATCGTACGCTACGAAGAGGGAATGAATCTGGTAAAAGTTTGTCAGGAACGACTTGCGAAGGCCGAGCAAAAGATCGAAATCATAGCTCGCAACAGCGCAGGAAAGACGATAATTAAGGATTTCGAGCCCACACCGGACCCGGCTGCTCCGACCGAAGGCGTCGATGAATCCGAAAGCACAAATGATGAAATCAAACTCTTCTGATTCGTCTCAGACCTCTGAGGCGACCGCCACGGCACCGCGCCTGCTCGACGGGATCCGATCGCCGACTGATATCAAGGCGCTGGGCGAGCAGGATCTGCCCCAACTCGCACAGGAGGTGCGGGAAGAACTGATTGGAGTCCTTTCGCAAACCGGGGGGCATCTGGGCCCGAATCTCGGTGTCGTTGAGCTGACGATTGCCCTGCACCGGGTTTTTAACACGCCGCAGGACCGATTCGTTATGGACGTCAGTCATCAAGGGTACGTCCACAAAATGTTTACCGGACGTCTCGATCGTTTTAATACGATGCGTCAATTCGCCGGGCTCAACGGTTTCCTTTTGCGCACCGAGAGTGAACACGACTGCTACGGCGCGGGTCATGCGGGGACGGCGCTTTCCGCTGCGCTCGGCATGGCGGTTGGACGCGACCTCCGCGGTGGAGACGAGAACATCATCGTGTTAGCCGGCGACGCCGCATTCACGTGCGGGATCAGCTACGAAGCGCTCAACAATGTAAAAGCGCACACGAAGCGTTTCATAGTCGTGCTCAACGACAATGAGTGGTCGATCGCAAAAAACGTCGGCGCGATAGCTAATTACCTAAATAGCATTGTCACGAATCCGACTTATGCGCATCTGCACGATAAGGCTCGCGATTTCGTCCAGGCGATTCTTGGGAAAACCGGCGTGCACCTCGCGCACAAAGTGGAGGAAAGCGTCAAAGGCTTGCTCGTGCCGAGTGTCATCTTCGAGGAGCTGGGCTTGCGTTATTACGGCCCAATTGACGGGCACGATATTCCGTTGCTCATCCGGACATTCGAATTTCTGAAGACGCAGGAAGAACCGGTGTTGCTGCACATTCTCACCCAGAAAGGCAAGGGATACGCCCCAGCGCTCAAGCAACCGGATAAATTCCACGGTCTCGGCAAATACAAGATCGAGAGCGGCGAGACTGCGCCAACGCCTACGCCGACGTATTCGGAAATTATCGGCAAGACGCTCGCCAAATTTGCAGAGACGAACCAAAAGATCGTTGCCATCACCGCCGCGATGCCGAGCGGGACCGGCCTTTCGCATTTCGCCAAAGCCCATCCCGGCCGCTACTTCGACGTCGGCATCGCGGAAGAGCACGCCACGCTCTTCGCCTGTGGATTGGCGACGCAGGGTTTGCAACCGTTCCTTGCGATTTATTCCACATTTTTCCAGCGCGCCTACGACATGGCGATTCACGACATCGCAATCCAGAACCTGAATGTGAAGTTGTGCATGGACCGCGCCGGATTGAGCGGCGACGATGGCCCGACGCACCACGGCCTCTTCGATATCGGTTATCTGCGACACATCCCCAATTGGGTGCACATGCAGCCGAAGGATGAAGACGAATTCGTCGATATGCTCTGGACGATGGCCCATTACAATTCCGGTCCGATCGCTGTTCGGTATCCGCGAGGCTCCGGTCCGGGAGCGAAAATCAAATCGGAACCCAAGCTGCTCGAGATTGGCAAGGCGGAGGTCGTGCAACACGGCCGCGACGTGGCGATCTTTGGCTTGGGCAACATGTTTGAAGTGGCCGAGGAAGCGGCGCGTAAACTGGAAGAGAAAGGAATTTCCGTCGCGCTGATCAATCCCCGTTGGATCAAACCGATGGATACCGGCACGCTCGAATTTTTCGCGCGCAGCGTAGAAATCGTATGCACGATTGAGGATCACGTTTTGCACAACGGTTTTGGCTGCGCGGTCATGGAACATCTGCACTCGCAAATGATCAACACGCCCATGGTGCGCATCGGCTGGCCTGATCAATTCATCGAGCACGGCGCGGTTCCAATCCTGCGGAAGAAACATGGCATCACCGCCGACGCATTGGTGGAAAAAGTTCTGCCGCTGCTGCACAAAAAGTCTAAGCTTAGGCCTTCTGTGGCCTAAAATTGGCCGTCGGTGTTAGAACGCGCTCTCCTTGATCGAATTGTAAAAGCGAAGGGCGCCTTCGTTTCCGAAAGCGCCCTTCATGTTTCGATGGCGATAAGCCGAATTCTGTCCGGCTAATTTCTTAGCCGGGATGATCATTTATCTCTCCTGGATTTCTCCAAGAGTCCGATCCCGCGGTCGCGGGACCGTGATGCGACGATACCCGAGGATAAATCGGGCCGGCTGCCCTTCCTCTGTTTTGTCTTGCACCGCATGGGGTTTTTCGTGCCTCGCGAATTGCTCCGCGAGCGGTGAGCTCTTATCTCGCCTTTTCACCCTTGCCTGCACTTCGTTGCCAAAGAACCGGCGGTATCTTTTCTGTGACACTCTCCGTCACCGCAGTTTTTCAACCGCGGCGCCCGCGTGTTTTACGCGGCATGCCGCCGTATGGTGTTCGGACTTTCCTCCAGCAAGCCGCAAGCAGCTCGCCAGCGATCATCTGCCATCGGCAAATAATTTATCACAGCCAGCCTAGAAGAAAAGAGAACCGAAGATCGGGCGGATGAAACACTGACAAGCTAAACTATCCTTCATTTACGGTAATGAGCGCAGTTTAGCAGGTATCGCGTGGGAAATTAGAGATGTCTCGACCCCGCTCGACATGACACCGATCAAAACGGGTGCGGCACCGTCATGAAGAAAATCGTGATCATCACGAGCGCGATAAAAAGTTTAGCAATCATCGCACCGAGATTTCCCAGCAAACTCCCCCAGCCGGCCCGGCCCGCATCTATCATTCGTTTGCCGGCGATGAATTCACCGGCAACCGCGCCAATCACCGGCCCAATAAATAATCCGCCGATCCCGAAGAAGATACCGATGAGGGCTCCGAGTAGCGCGCCGAACATTCCCCACTTTGTGGCTCCGAAATATCGCGCGCCGAAGTAGCCACTGAGAAAATCGAGCGCATACGCCGCCACAGTGAGCAGCACAAGGATAGCGATCGTTCGCCAGCCGACACTTTTCCCCGGCCCGAGCATCATCCGATGAAGGAGCGCGCCGGCAAGAATGATAATTGTCCCCGGAAACACAGGTAGCACTGTCCCAATCAAGCCGACTGCGAACAGGATCACCGCAACAAGCCACCAGAATAATTCCATGACACTATTTAGGGATTTACCGATTTAGCGATCTAACGATTCGCACTCAACTCCGAAGGCTTTCAGGAGTAAACACTTTAGCGCTCTAACGAGGCTTTGACCGAGCCAGCTCAATTCCTATAGTGAAAGTTCCCCCATGTTGAACTCAAACTGGAGAATCCATTTATGCCACTCGCTGTCGGAACTAAAGCGCCAGATTTCACCTTATCGACCAAGGCCGCTGATGGGCCCAAGGAAATCAAACTGAGCGACAATTTCGGAAAGAAAAACACACTTCTGCTTTTCTTTCCTATGGCCTTCACGGGTACCTGCACAACGGAAATGTGTGAAGTCAGCACAGGCTTGAACGCTTACACGGGTTTGAACGCCACCGTTTATGGAATCAGCGGCGACAATCCGTTCGCGCAGGAAGCGTGGGCACAAAAGGAGAAAATCACCGTGCCGTTACTCAGCGACTACGAACACAAAATCGCGAGGGATTACGGCGTGATGTACGACTCGTTCCTTCCGCAGATGAATCTCGGAATGGGAGGCGTGCCGAAACGATCCGCGTTCATCATCGATAAGAACGGTGTGATCCAGTACGCGGAGAGCAACGACGACGCGAGAGAATTGCCGAATTTCGAAAAGATCAAAGCAAAACTCGGGGAGCTAAAATGACGCATTTCATGTTAAGCGAAGTCGAAATATCTCATTTTGTTGCCAGTGAGAGATTCTTCGGCTCCGCAGCGCTCCGCTCGAAATGACAACAACAATGCGTGACGAATTCAAAACGCTGAGGAAATTTGATGCTGGCAAAGGGCGCGATGTATTTTTTTATTCGCTTCCGGCGCTGCAGGAACAGGGAGTTGGGAAAATATCGCGGTTGCCGATCAGCATCCGGATTGTTCTCGAATCGGTACTGCGCAATTGCGATGGCCAAAAAGTCCAGCGCAAAGATGTCGAAGCGCTGGCGAACTGGAACGCGAAGTCTCCTGCGAACGAGGAAATTCCGTTCGTTGTCGCGCGCATTGTTTTGCAGGATTTCACGGGCGTGCCGCTGGTGGTCGATCTCGCCGCTATGCGCGCTGCGGTGAAACGACTCGGTCGTGATCCAAAGATTATTGAGCCTCTCGTGCCCGTCGATCTCGTGGTCGATCACTCGGTGCAGGTCGATTTTTTTGGGTCGGCGCGAGCGCTGGAGCTGAACCTGGACATGGAATTCAGGCGCAACCGGGAGCGCTATCAGTTTTTAAAGTGGGGACAGCAGGCGTTTAAAACGTTCCAACTCATCCCGCCTGGCATCGGCATCGTGCACCAGGTGAACCTCGAATACCTCGCGAAAGGCGTTCTTTCCGCTCAATCAACCAGCAACAACGAAGCATTAACTATCTATTTCCCCGACACTCTCGTCGGCACCGATTCGCATACGACCATGATCAACGGTCTCGGTGTAGTCGGCTGGGGCGTGGGCGGGATTGAAGCCGAGGCCGGGATGCTGGGGCAGCCGGTTTACTTTTTGACGCCAGAAGTGGTGGGGGTGCACATAAGCGGGCAATTGCGCGAGGGCGTGACCGCGACTGATCTCGTGCTACACATCACACAATTGCTCCGCGCGCAAAAAGTGGTCGGCAAATTTGTCGAGTTTTACGGTGAAGGAGCCGCATCGTTGCCGGTTCCCGATCGCGCAACCATTGGAAACATGTCGCCCGAGTACGGCGCGACGATGGGATATTTCCCGATCGATCAAGAGTCGGTCGATTACCTGAAGTCCACGGGACGCAGCGACGAACAATGCGTTGCGTTTGAAAATTATTTCAGGGCGCAAAAAATGTTCGGCATGCCGCTTAAGGGCGAAATCGATTACAGCGTCGATATTGATCTGGATTTGGCGGAGGTGCAGCCAAGCGTCGCCGGACCTAAACGGCCGCAGGACCGAATCAATTTGCCGGACCTTGGAAAAACGTTTCGCGCGTTGCTCGAAAGGCCAGTTCGTGATGGCGGGTACGGCAAACAAAATGTCGATCTTCGCGAAAAGCATCTGGTCGAATTGAACGGCAGCCCGCCTCACAACGGCGAGATGTTTTCGACCGATAAAAAGGAAGACCAGGGAATTAGTCCGGGGGATGAACTCAACAAGATTGAGATGATTTCAAACCGGCCAACGCCGGATCCTGGCAGGGAAATTGAAGCTGAGTCCAGCGACGTTTTCACGCACGGGCGCACTCACGTCGGGCACGGCAGCGTCCTGATAGCAGCAATCACTAGTTGCACGAACACCAGTAACCCGAGCGTGATGATCGCGGCCGGGTTGCTCGCAAAGAAAGCAGTCGAGCGTGGTCTGCGTGTCGATCCTGGAGTGAAAACATCACTGGCGCCGGGCTCGCGTGTTGTTTCCGATTATCTCCACAAGACTGGGCTACAGAAATACCTCGATCAACTCGGATTTAACCTGGTCGGTTACGGTTGTACCACCTGCATCGGCAACTCGGGGCCGCTCCACCCGAACATTGAGAAGACGATCAACAAATACGACCTGGTTGCCGCCTCGGTTCTTTCGGGAAACCGCAACTTTGAAGCGCGCGTCCATCAACATATCAAGGCGAATTTCCTAATGTCGCCGCCGCTGGTGGTCGCGTTCGCGCTCGCCGGCCGCGTGCACATTAACCTTTCGCGCGAGCCGTTGGGAAAGGATAGAAACGGAAAGGAAATCTTCCTCCGAGATTTGTGGCCGAGTCTCAGTGAAATCCAGGACGCCATGCAAAGGGCGCTTTCACCCGAAACTTTCCGCAAACTCTACCGCGATTTTGCCGATCAAAATCCGAAGTGGAACGACATTCCATCGAGCAGCGGCGACATCTACCAATGGGATGAGAAGAGCGATTATATCCACGAGCCTCCGTTCTTCCAAAATTTCTCGATGGAGCCGGGACACATTGAAGAGATTCGAGGCGCTCGCGCGCTTGGCATTTTTGGCGACTCAGTAACGACCGATCACATTTCGCCTGCGGGAGCAATCAAAGAAACTTCGCCAGCTGGAAAATATTTGAAGTCGCGCGGGATTCAGCCGCGAGATTTCAACAGTTACGGAAGCCGGCGGGGCAACGATCTGGTCATGACGCGCGGAACATTCGCCAATGTGCGGATCAAGAACTTAATGGTGCCGGGGACTGAAGGCGGAGTGACGAAATATTTTGCAAACGGTGACGGCGAAGAGACGTCGATCTTCGACGCAGCGATGAAATATGCAGAGACAAATACTCCGCTGGTGATTCTCGCCGGGCACGAGTACGGCACCGGTTCCTCGCGAGACTGGGCTGCAAAGGGGACGCGTTTGTTAGGGGTAAAGGCGGTTGTCGCTGCAAGCTTCGAACGGATTCACCGCTCGAATCTCGTCGGCATGGGCGTGTTGCCATTGCAATTTCCCGACGGAACAACAGCGCAATTACTCGGACTCGAGGGCTCGGAGATCTTTTCGATTATTGGTCTGTCTGAAACAGTCAAGCCCGGCCAAACCGTAAGGCTCGATATCGAAGGCAAGGATCGGCAAAAGCGCTCCGTGCCTGTGAAGGTTCGCATCGATACGCCAATCGAGGTCGATTACTATCGGCATGGCGGGATTCTGCCGTTTGTGCTGAGGCAACTCCTATTGAGATAACAATACGTCCCGCTTTTGGACGGTAATTGGGGAACCGTCCGCAATGAATGCTGAGCGAGGAGACTGACTCAACGTTTCGGCGAATTGTTCGCCGTAAAGAGTTGCCACGTCAGCGTTCAATTCGAAGGTGGCCGCGTTCCAGATTTTCCAGCGAGGATGTTCCACGCGATATTCGCTGCAACCTCCCCGCACACACGTGTATCCCCAGTAATGTTCGGTAATAAATTCGGCATGCGAACCGGCGGAAATAGATTGCTGTTCGCCGGCGGCGCTCATCTTGAGAAATTCCCACTTTTTTCCGCGTCGCCAGCAGTACTCGACGCTGAGTTTAGCACCGACGTGCTCTATTTTGTGCTTCATCGGGAGCGCGAAGTAGCGCTCTCCATAAAATGCACGGGCAACGAGGGCAATCACACGGCGAGGCACAAGCTCGCGGACGAAAACTACACCGCGTCGCCACGTGTCAGCCGATTTTCTTCTCACGTAGAAACGCAGGTTAATTTCCTCGAAATCGCGATGCAGCGGGATCGGAAAACCGAGAAGACGTGTATCGAGAAAGAGAAATCCGACAACGCTGACAAACGTCTCGCCGCTTTCATAATCAATCTCGGCGCCGGGCGGTACGAGCGGTTCAACCAGAGCGGGGTCGACGACGTAATTCAGCATCGCCAGATAACGCCAGTTAGCGGAAAGAAATGGTTTCACGCGGCAGGCACGGCGATCACAGACTCCCGTTACAGAATCACTTGTTAACCGGGCGAACTCGATAACGAAGCGCCATTCGTTCAGGCTCGGAAGCCGGACTGAGATCGGCCCGTTGCGTGGCGAAAATCCAGTCAGACCAGGTTTCATCTTCCTTCCGAGGCGCAGGTGGAATTTTCAATTCAATAAATTGCGACGCGACCGGTTCGTTGCCGATCGAGGCCAGGAGCGATCTGGTTTTGCTATGCGTCAGCAGCGGCACATTCCCCGGAACCGTGGCATGCTCGGCATCTTTTGTGATCCCGTTCCAGTCAATGAAAGCGTACTGACTTTGCCGATTATCGGTATAAAGAGCGACTCGGATGTCATAACCGTCGGGTTGGTCTGGAATTTTAAACGTTGCCGGCGCGCGAAGCTCGAACTGCAGCTCTAGGCGCTTCCCGTCGATCCTCGGAGGCTTGTCCGATAGCAGATAGGGAACGCCGACTAACACGCCGGCGACGCCGCAAACAATCAGAAGCGACCAACTCTGTGCAACGAGAAATCCAGCAAGTCCTTCTCGCCGGACCAGGATGGACGAAATGATCCCAATTACCAAGCCCACCAAAATCCCAAGCGGCGCGCACAAAAAGACGACAAACATGCCTCGGCCGCCCTCCATGTTAGACATGTGCGCGAGCCTCGTTAAATAATCACCGACGAAAAAGGCCAGAAGGCAGCCTACGAACGCTGTGAGCAGCGCGATGGATAAAGCACGGAGAACACGCATGAAGATTTGCGGCTAGCTGCTAGAACTTGATCGAAATTCGCCGTTAGATTTTGCGGTCAAGCCACGGGCAAAACTTTAAAGCGCAAAAGGGTCATTCGGATCCTTGGTCAGGACTTCCCGACATAGGTTTCTGTGGTTCGGTACTCGCGCCGCTGAAGCTTTCCCTAGCGGGGTGTACAACACTGTGCGCGCCGTCGCGTGCCTGTTCCTTCAACCCGCCGGAATTGTTCGTTATCACCTCACCCTCCACTGAATCTCCCGCGGATTTTTTCGCGAAAATAAAACTCGCGGTCAATGCGCCGCGGTTCTGTTCCGAAACTGAAACCACAGGCTGACGCAGCAGACTGAGTTCTTCGCTACTTAATTTTGTGACTGGTTGTGCGAGCAGTTCGATCTCCCTATTCAACGAATCAGATTTGATTCTTAATCTGTCGAGCTCCGCCAGCATCAATTTTCTTGCTTCGTCCCGACGCGCTTCTTCTTCCCGTTCGCGTACCACGATGTTTCGCAGGAGTTCGTTTTCTCTCATCAGTCGGTCCGTCTCCTCGCTGTTTTTGCCGGTGAGCTTCGCGCTCTGAAGCTCCGCGCCAGCGTCATCCAACTGCACCCAAAGCTCCGCAATTCTGGCTACGAAATATTGATTTTGCCTCTGAGTTTGGGCCAGTTGCTGCTGGAGCTGCGTAACCTCCTGCTTCACTTCCACTAATTCCTCCACATTTGTTGAATTGGCGTTAGCAGGCACGTTTTTCTCTAAATTTGCCAGCTTCAGCTTAAGATCGCCATTCTCGGCGAGGAGCGCCTGCGGGTCCTGTTCCGTTTCGCTTCCTGCTTTCAGCTGGGCGAGCGCTTCATCGCGCTGCTGCTCTACCGCAGTGATTTGCCTGGTTGCCTCGGCGAGTTTCGCGTTGGTTTCATCTCTTTGCTTTTCTGCCGTTGCACGCGCCTCTTCCGCAGCAGCAATCGCGTTTTTCAAATCGGCAGTCTGCGCCTCCTTCAACGTCTCGATTTCCTTTTGTGCATCCTGAAGCTTGGAGCTTGTTTCCTCCAGATGCGTGTTTACGGCTGCCTTTTCTTTTTGGACGGTTTCGAGATCGCTGCGCGACTTTTCAAGCGCCGCCTGCAGTTGATCCGTCTTGCTACGCAATTTCCTGGTTGCGTCTTCAATCGCCCCATCGCTCGGTCCGTGGGAAATCATGTCGAGTCCTTGGGGAGCTACAACCTCGGGACCGGGCTCTGACCAAGCGTCATTCTCGGGAAGAGAAGGAACAACCTCCGGCAGAGGACGTGCAGCTGCGTTTAGTTCATTGTGCTTCGATATGCGTTCTTGGACTCGCAAGATTCCTTCGCCAATCTTACGGCCCCGGTACTCCACGATCGCGGGCTGCCAATCGGAGTGCGATCTCCGCAATTCTTCGATCAGGCTCCCGGCAAACCGAAATTTGGCGAGGGCAGTCTTAAATCGGTTTTCGTGCACGAGCTTTTCGCCCTGCTGCGCCGAGAGATAAGCTTTAAGAAAAATCTCGCTCGGATCGTCCTGCTGCGCCGAAAGCGGAATTATCAAAAGAAGGAAAAACAAGCTGGCGAGAAAAATCGAGGCAACTCGCCCCACGCCAAGACAAGCCGAGTCGACAATCAAGCTGCAGGCAGATTTTCGTTCCACCGGCGCCGACAATTAGTGGAGTCACCTGGGAAAGTCGAGTCCTTTGTTTGGCAAAGCTTAAAAGCCTGTCCTCCTTTGTCCTTTCTCGCTGCCCACGGCGAAAGGAGAAAAAGGTCACTGTCCAAACTGACAACCAAACAGACACCGGGTTTGCAAATGGAGATTGGAATCTTAAAATCTTGTTCCGCGTCATTGTTGGTGGCCGTAGCTCAATGGTAGAGCCCCAGATTGTGGTTCTGGTTGTTGCGGGTTCGAGTCCCGTCGGCCACCCCAAGCCCGTGTCCGTGAGCCAGATTCCATTTCGAGCGATTTTGGGATTGGAATCGGTTTCATCCGGCGAGGCCTGGACCTGATGCGCGTGGTCTTGCAAAGCCAAACCGGACGCTGGTGGTGACAACGGCGTCGCGCAAGCACTTTGGACGGCGCGGCACAGCTTCTGCGCTACACCAATGCATCGGTGCGAGAAAAATTGCAGATCTGTCATTTTTTATTGCAACCACTATTACACATTTGTAACCTCGCGCGCCATGTTCACAAAGCACAGCGACACATGGCGATTTTCGACACAGTCACAATCACTCAG
>DATIOX010000233.1:0-10690 GCA_035472675.1 Candidatus Dormiibacterota bacterium | reverse complement strand
CATCGCTTATTGGGCGTGACTCTCGATTGCACACTTGCTCACTTGCAAGCCGTTTCTTCCCGTCGGGAGCGATCGGGGTGGTTAGCCTGCGAAACGATACCCGATTCCCGGTTCCGTCCTGATTAGAGATGGATTGGTCGGATCGGGCTCAATTTTTTGCCTCAGATGCGTAACGTAAACGCGCAGATACTGCCGATGTTCTTCCGATTTAGGCCCCCAGACTTCGCGAAGGATGTAGCGATGGGTTAGGACGCGACCAGGATGCCTGACGAATAATCGGAGCAGCGCATACTCGGTTGCCGTGAGCTTGATTTCACGACCGGCGCGTTTCACTATCCGCGCCGTAAGATCGACAATTAGATCGCCACTTTTGAAAACGGAAACTTCTTCCTCTGGACGAGTTTTTCGTTGTGCTGCACGGATGCGCGCAAGCAATTCCGGCGTGCTGAATGGCTTGGTTACGTAATCATCTGCGCCGGTATCGAGGGCGGCCACTTTTTCCTGTACGTCATCACGCACCGTCAGAACGACCACCGGCGCTTCGCTCCATTCGCGCAATCGCTTCAATACTTCCAGTCCGTCGAGACCCGGCAGACCAAGATCAAGAAGGATGACGGCGGGCTTGTAGTTGGCAATTTCAATCAGACCCAGCTGACCATTCTCCGCTTCGTGCACTTGATAATTTTCT
Organism: Candidatus Dormiibacterota bacterium; assembly: GCA_035472675.1. Taxonomy (GTDB): domain Bacteria; phylum Verrucomicrobiota; class Verrucomicrobiia; order Chthoniobacterales; family UBA10450; genus Udaeobacter. The sequence continues at coordinate 10,002 of DATIOX010000233.1, read as the reverse complement.
GCTTCAAGCGCGACTCGTAGCAGCCGGCGAATTTGCACTTCATCGTCGATGATGAGCGCGACCGGTCTCATTCACGCAGTCGCTTCGGTTGGCAATCGCATTGGTTCGCCAATGGGAAGGCGAACGGAAAATCGCGCGCCGCCGCCTTCGCGATTCCGCACAACAAGCTCGCCGCCGTGCGCCTCCACGAGTTGCCTGGCAATAGACAATCCGAGGCCGAGGCCGCCGGGACGCGTTCTCGGCCCGCGATAAAACTTTTCGAAAACTTTGTTTTCTTCGCCGGCTGAAAGACCAGGACCGCGGTCGGCCACGGAAATGACGAGTACTGCGCCATCGCGCGCAGCGCTCACTTCGATTGGTTTGTCGCCTCCGCCGTGGGCGGCGGCGTTTGATAGTAACGCATTCAACGCTTGTTGAATCAGACGAGCATCCACAGAAATAGCGGGCAGGTCAGTCGCGATATTGATCCGAACGGAGTTCTCGCTTAGTCCCGACGACGCAATCGCTTCGCGCACCATCTCGGCTGGATCACACCATTCACGCACCGGTTGAAGCAGACCTGATTCCAAACGCGTCGCGTCAAGCAAGTGATCGACCGTGCGAGTGAGACGACGCGCGGCTTGCTGTAACTCTGCGCAGTCCGGCTGCGGTTGCTGCAACGCCGCGGTCATGGCCGCGAGGGGCGTTTTCAACTCGTGCGAGACGGAATCGAAAAGCGTCTTCTGAAGTTTTTCGGACTGGAGCGAAATCTGTGCAGCGCGGCTTTCTTCCAAGGCGCGCTCCTTGTTCACGAAAAGCGCGAGTTGCGCGGCAAAAGCGTCCAGAAGTTCGCGTTGCTCAAGGGTCGGCAGATTGCCGAGACGAACAGTCAGCACGCCTTCAGCGCGATCGCCGGTAACGAGTGGGACATGCAATGACTCGGCATCGGGAAGTGTATCTGTGGATCTTCCTGCTGGCTGTTTTCTCTGAAAGGCCCACACCGCAACACTTTCATCTTTGCTCGATGGGTTGAACAGGCTCGCTCGATGAAGGGATAGACCAGACTCATCTCGCAACCAGAGAGCGGCGTCGGCCTGGAAAGAGTCCTTGATTAGTTTGAGCGCCTTGGGTAATGCTTCATCGAGATCGCGGCTGGCAGCAAGCGCACGAGTTAAACGATACAGAGCCGTGGCTCGTTCTTCGCGGCGCCGCTCCGCCTCCTCACGCTCGCGCAATTTCGTGGCGAGATGCCCAATCACAATCGCGATTACGAAGTACGCGCCGAACATCATGAAGTCGTGAAAATGGGTGATGTAAAAAGTGAAGCGCGGCGGAATGAAGAGAAAATCCCACAGAAGCGCACTGAGCCCGGCAAGAAAAAGCGTTGGCCAGCGGCGCAATCGTGTGGCGGCGAGAACGACGGCGAGCAAATAGAAAAGCGCGACAGCCCAGTACCCGGTGTAATCGAATATCGCCAGGCAGAGAACAGTGACGCCGGCGGCAATCGTGAGAGCGGTACCGTAGTCACGCCACGGCGCACGTGCGAGTCTCTCCTCAATAGTTTCTCCTCGCGGCGGGGCCGATTCCTCTGCTGGAATCATGTGGATATCGATGTTGCCACTGTGGCGCATGAGCCAGCCCAAGGGGTCGCGCTTCCAGAAAGAAAGCCAGCGCGCGCCAAACGGCTTTCCAATGACGATTTGAGTGACGTTGTTCTGGCGCGCGATGCGCAGCAGTGTTTCTCCGACTTCTGTGCCGGGCGTGGAAATTACTTCAGCACCAAGCTGACGCGCCAGCGCGAGATAACGGGTCAGCCGCGTTTGTTCGTCCTGCGAAAGCGGGCGCGGTCTTTCAATGTTGGCCACAATCCACGACGCCTCCATCGACGAGGCCAGCCGGCGGGTGTAACGAATCAATCTTTCAGAATATGGACTCGCACTGACGGCAACGAGCAGGCGATCACCACTCTTCCACGGGCCGGCAATTTTCTCGTCCGACATGATCTCGCGTAAGTCGCGGTCGACGTGCTCGGCCACGACGCGCAAGGCCATTTCGCGCAACGCTGTGAGGTTGCTCTCGCGGAAAAAATTTCGCGCCGCCCATTCCGCGCGTTCGCCGAGATAAACTTTCCCTTCAGCCAGCCGTAAGCGCAGTTGATCGGGCGTAAGGTCGACAAGCATGATCTCATCGGCAAGGTCGAGAACGGAATCGGGCACGGTTTCGCTGATGTTTACGCCGCTAATCTGACGAACCGTGTCGCTGCGACTAGCGACATGCTGAACATTCAGCGTGGTGTAAACATCGATGCCGGCATCGAGCAACTCGAGGACGTCCTGATAACGCTTTGGATGACGCGAGTCCGGCGCGTTCGTGTGCGCTAGTTCATCAACAACCGCGAGCCCGGGATGCCAGGTGAGAATCGCATCCAGATCCATTTCGGTCAGCGTCGTGCCGCGATATTCGATCTGCAGACGCGGCATGATCGGCATTCCTTGGAGCAATGCTTCCGTCTCTTTACGCCCGTGCGTCTCAACAATCCCAACCACAACCTCGCAGCCTTCGGCCTGCTTCTCACGCGCAGCCAGCAACATGGCGTAAGTCTTCCCCACGCCAGGTGACATCCCGAAAAAAATCTTCAACTTGCCGCGCGACGCAGCCGTTTCTTCACGCTTCATGCGGGCGAGAAGGACATCTGGATCAGGCCGTTCGGCATCGCTCATGGGAGGTTTTATTAGGTTATAATTTGAGCCCGAACAAACTATCCGCCTTTTGTCCGAGTGCGAAGTCCTTTGGACCAGCATCTGGATCGAACCAAATAAAAGATCATGACAGCGCCTACAGGCAATCCAATCAACGACCGATAATCGCGACGAAGCAACGTATTGGCTAGATCACCAATGATATTTACCGAAAGAATCGTCAACGCCAGCCGTGTGCCCCAAAACGTGCCTCGCCATAGCCCGATGGCCGCAAAGAGGCACGCTGTTCCGACAGTTAGCATGAGCACGAACGACCAAGTCCCGAGAGATTGAAACGCGAGTCGCGCCTCGGGATTGAGTTGCCATAACGAATCGAGCGCGCTGCCAGGAAAGAGAAGTAGTGCCACGGTAAGAGCACACATCATCGCACCAAAAGCAAAGAACGCTGCGAACCAGGGATGGCGTCGCAATTCTTGCGCTGGCGCAAAATTTTGTCCAGCAGTCACATCGCCAAAGTTAGAGCTTCGGCCTGATCCAATCCAGCGAGACCAGCTAAGAGCGGTGACGGTGAATCAGTCGCTTCACCGGCAGAAGCACGGGATCAAGCAAAGTCCGTCGCCGTTCGAAAACATGTTCAAGGTAAACACCGACGGGTTTTACGAGCAGCGCTAAGACGACAACAAAGAAACCAGCCTGAAGTGCATTTGCATTCATCTTAAGTTTTATGAGAACAATACTGCCGCAACTGGCGACAAAGTCGCTTAGGGGTCAACAGTCGCCAAAAGATTGAGGCTGCTCTAGCTTTAAGGCTTCCGGCGCTTAGAGGCTTTCTTCTCGGAAATCGTAAGCAAAGCCAGTGGCACTACAAGGAGCACCAGGATAAGCAAGTGGAGTAAGAAGCTATTCATAGTCATCAGTAATGGAAGATCACTGCAACGAGAAGGCCGCCATATTCATGTTATTCCGGTTTATGAACATGCCGCCGTCGTCTCTGCAGGAGGGTTGTACTTAAAATGTGAGGATGCAATCCACTCCGAAAGTGAACTGGTCGCGATCGTCCGATTGATTGAACGGGTGTGTGTTATTGAGAGACCGATCATAACGCAACTCAGGCCGGATCGCCAGCCCAGCGATCGGCTTTGGCATTGGTGGCTTAATGTTCACGCCGACTGTGACCGCACCGTAGGTTGTTTTGCCGCCGCCAACGGTGCGCGGATCGATGGTTGGCTCCCCCTCCAGAGCGCGCATCGGGTCGTGGGTGTTGGCAAACGACACGACGTAGAAGCCCTGTTGATCGCTGAAGACCTCGCCGCGAACGCCAACGGTCAGCCAGTTGTAAAACGAGTAAGTGAGATACTGAGCGACGCCATAGGCGTCGGCATTGGCGCCATCGTCCCGGGCATAATTCAAATCGGTGATGGAGGTAAGCTTGTCGGTGATCCTCCACGTCGTGGTGATGCAGTTGAGGTAGCGCTGATCGTGATTGTCGTTCGGCGTCTCAGGACCGATGTGGGTCGCTGCCAGCACCGTGAGCTTTCCGTCCAGGAGATTCAATCCGATCCCGCCATGGAAGGCGACCGAGTCGTTGTTGTCGTCGATGCTCGTGTTCACGCCACGGGTTATTCCGCCATATAGATCGAGCCACTTGGTTGCGTGTAAGGTCGCGAGCGCGCCGGTGTGATTAAATGGAATGCCGACATTGAAAATGTAAGTGTGCGAATAAAAGAAGTTCGTTCGCGGGTCGATCGTCTCGGCTCCTTCCAGGGTAACAAACTTCCCAAGCTTCAAGTCAAGACCGCCCGCTGTGATAATGGGAAAGTGCAAATTGAGATAACCTTCGACCAGGTCCGGCTGGACGATCGAAGTAGCCGCCGTGTCGGAAAATAAGCCAAGCGAATGAATAAATCGTGCATCGCTGCCGTACATAAATTGGAGTTTGAAGCCCCAATCGAACTCGCCGGGTTGCGGCGCCAGCGCGCGCTCAAAGTTAATCACGAGCTGGTTCAGCATCGGTTCGTTCACCCGGTCGTCGAAAAATCGCCCAAAATTTTGATTATCCGCGGGCGAAGCGGGATTGAACGTAATCCCGCTGTCGATCCAGCCGGAAATCTTGAAGCGTGGTTCCGGTGTCGGTGTCGGTGTTGCAACTGCGACTTCGCCTGCACCGGCCGTTGCGGCGAGATGCAGCGAAACCCAGGCCGCCAATAGTTGAAAAATGGTTTTCATCAATCGTTAAGCTGCGACGAACACTACAAAAAGTTCAGGCGAACAGTCCATTTATTGGCGTCGCTTTGGTTTTCACAGCGGATTCGACAGAAACCATGTCCACATGAGGTCGAAATTGAGTTTCGGCTCGCCATTCAGCTCTCGCCCGTTAGTGCTTTCGCCCAAAAAGCGAATTTGAAGGCGATCGAAAGCGGTTAGCCCGGCGATTGCGCCACTCCGCGCGCCGCCAGAGTCGGTGCGGTTCTCGAGCAAGTGTTGTGCGACCTCGGCCTTTTTTGCATGCCCATTTTTTTGGGAGAAATCAAATGGAACGAGAATGAAGACGTATGTTCTTTTGATGCGCGGAGGCCAATGACGTGTAGCAAACCGTTTGAGCGTACCGACTGTCGCTGAATAAAGATTCATAACCTCCATTCGTTAGGCCAATGACAAGTCAACGCAGCTGGTCGAGCGCGAGATTCAGTTGCAGAACGTTCACGCCTGGGTCGCCGAGAATTCCGAGGTTGCGGTCGTCGGTGTTTTGCTGAATCAACTCGCGGAGTTTGTCTTCGCTCAAGTTGCGGGCCTTGGCGACACGCGGGATTTGGAGTTCGACGTTACGCAAGCTGATATCAGGATCGAGCCCGCTGCCGGATGCTGTCACGGCGTCGGCCGGAACGGGTTGGTCTGCACTTAAACCGTTCTCTTTTCGATACGCCTCAATGCGGTCTTTGATGGCGTCATTCAACTTTTGTGAAGTCGGCCCGAGATTGCTGCCACCGGAGCTGGCAGCGTCGTAACCGTTGCCGGCTGCCGAAGGACGCGGGTGAAAATATTTTTCTGCGACGAAGCTTTGGCCGAGCAGCTTCGAACCGCGCACGGCTCCATCTTTATCCACAATCAAGCTGCCGTTGGCCTTGTCATGAAAGAGTGCCTGCGAGATGCCGAACACGATGAGCGGATACAATCCGCAGCAAACCACTGCTATGACCAATGTGGCCAGGACTGCGCTGCGGATTTCCGAGAAGAGTTCTTTCATAAACTAAATGAAATGGAGAGCCGTGATGATGAGATCGATGAGCTTAATGCCGACGAACGGGACGATGACACCGCCAAACCCGTAAATGAGAAGGTTGCGCTGAAGAATCGCCAGCGCGCCGATTGGCCTGTAGGCGACGCCGCGCAGCGCCAGCGGAATCAACGCGATGATGATGAGCGCATTGAAAATGACCGCGCTCAGAATCGCGCTGGTCGGGCTGTGCAGATGCATGATGTTGAGCGGCGCAATGGCGGGGAAGGTGGCCATCAGCATCGCGGGAATGATCGCGAAATATTTGGCCACATCGTTCGCAATACTGAATGTTGTTAGACTGCCGCGCGTAATCAGCATCTGTTTCCCGATTTCAACGATATCGAGCAGCTTGGTTGGATTGCTGTCGAGATCGACCATGTTGCCGGCTTCGCGCGCGGCTTGCGTTCCAGTATTCATCGCGACACCGACATCAGCTTGCGCAAGCGCGGGGGCATCATTCGTCCCGTCGCCGGTCATCGCGACCAAGCGGCCTTCGGCTTGTTCGGCGCGAATACGTTTGAGTTTGTCTTCGGGCGTTGCTTGAGCCATGAAATCATCGACGCCGGACTCGGCTGCGATCGCGGCCGCGGTGAGCGGATTATCGCCAGTGATCATCACCGTGCGGATGCCCATCTTGCGCAATTGCGCGAACCGTTCCTTGATTCCGCCTTTGACAATGTCTTTTAACTCGATGACGCCGAGTGTTTGTTGATCCTCCCCGACGACCAGCGGTGTTGCGCCGCGCCGCGAGATTTCATCGACTGTTTTTTGTACCGCTTGCGGGAAAGCGCCGCCCGAAGATTCGATGAAACCTTGTACGGCTTCCGCAGCGCCCTTGCGGATGCGGATCGTTGGTTGGGTGTTGTTTGCGTGGAGATCGATACCGCTCATCCGCGTTTGGGCGGTAAATGGAATGAAGGTGGCTTGAAGTTCATGCATGTCCCTCGCGCGCAATCCAAATCTTTCCTTGCCAAGCACGACGATGCTGCGGCCCTCGGGAGTTTCATCGGCGAGCGAGCTCAGTTGCGATGCGCCGGCGAGATAGCCTTCTTCCACGCCGGGCGCGGCGTGGAATGCAATTGCCATGCGATTGCCCAGCGTGATCGTGCCAGTCTTGTCTAGAAGCAGAACGTCTACGTCGCCTGAGGCTTCAACTGCACGGCCGCTCATCGCCATGACATTGCGCTGAAGCACGCGATCCATCCCGGCGATGCCAATCGCACTCAGAAGGCCACCGATGGTCGTCGGGATCAAACAAACCAACAAGGCAATCAGAACCGGAATTGAAAAGGCCGTGCCTGAATAGATACCGAACGGTTTCAGTGTGACGCACACCAGGAGGAAAATGAACGTCAATGCGGCCAGCAGAATCGTCAGCGCGATTTCGTTAGGCGTCTTTTGCCGTTGCGCTCCTTCGACCAACGCAATCATCCGCTCGAGAAAACCCTGGCCTTTTTCCATCGTAACGCGAATCACTATTCGGTCGCTCAACACACGCGTGCCGCCGGTGACGGCGCTGCGGTCGCCGCCGCTTTCGCGGATGACGGGCGCGGATTCGCCAGTGATGGCGGCTTCGTCCACGCTGGCGATGCCTTCAATCACATCGCCATCCGCGGGAATAATGTCGCCCGTCTCGCACACCACGGTGTCGCCTTTTTGCAAGTCCGGCGCCGGAATTTTTTCCTCACGACCATTTCGCAGCCGGCGGGCCATTGTGGTTGTGCGCATGCGGCGCAAGGCTGCCGCTTGCGCTTTGCCGCGACCTTCAGCCATCGCTTCGGCAAAATTCGCGAATAGCACGGTGAACCAGAGCCAGATCGCTAACTGCGCGACAAAACCCCGCAGTCCCGGCTCGGCGGTAAAGATGCCCACCGTTGTCAGCACGGCGCCTACCATGGTCACAAACATGACCGGATTTTTCACCATCAGCCGCGGATTGAGTTTCTTGAAAGAGTCCCCGATCGCTGGACAAACAATGTTCCAGTCAAAGAGAGAGCGACCTTTTTGTTTCATAAAATTCGATATCGATCACTAAAAGAGTTTTCCTTGGAGGTTGAGGAAGTGCTCAACCACCGGACCAAGAGTGAGAGCCGGCAAAAAATTCAGCGCGCCGATCAACAGCACTGTGCCGATCAGCAGAATGAAGAACGTACCTCCGTGAACCGGGAAAGTGCCTGCACTCGCTGGTGTAACTTTCTTTCGAACTAACGAGCCAGCCAGCGCGAGGATTGGGACGATCATCAAAAACCGCCCGATCAACATCGCAACGCCCAGCGTCGTGTTGTACCACGGCGTGTTTCCGCTTAATCCGGCGAAGGCGCTGCCGTTATTACCGGTGGTCGAGCTGAACGCGTAAAGAATCTCGCTCAGTCCGTGGGGGCCGTTGTTGTTAAGGCCGGCCAAACCCCATTTGCTCACGATCGCCCAGGCAGAGAACCCAAGGATGTCGATGGCGAGGATAAGCAAGGCGAGCATCGCCATCTTCACGTCGTAAGACTCGATTTTCTTTCCCAGATATTCCGGGGTGCGGCCGACCATTAAGCCAGCGATGAAGACAGCGAGCACGACGAAGACGAGCATTCCGTACAAGCCAGCGCCGACGCCGCCAAAGATGATTTCGCCCAGCTGGATATTGAAGAGGGGAACGAAACCACCGAGTGGCGTGAATGAGTCGTGCATTGAGTTCACCGCGCCGCATGAGGCATCCGTCGTGATCGTTGCAAAGAGAGCAGAGTTGAAGATTCCAAAACGAACTTCTTTCCCTTCCATGTTGCCGTCAGCGACGGCGACGCCGAGATGCTGATGAATCGGATTGCCAGTTGATTCAGCCCACCAGCAGAGTAGAACGCCGCCGACAAACAGCGCCATCATTGCAGCCCACACCGTCCAACCGTGCTTCTGATTTTTAACCATGCGTCCGAGGTAGTAGGTGAGCCCACTGCCGATGGAAAAGATCGACAACATCTGAAGAAAGTTTGAGAGCGGTGTCGGGTTCTCGAACGGATGCGCCGCGTTGGCGTTCACATAACCGCCGCCATTTGTGCCGAGCATTTTGATGGCGATTTGCGAAGCCATCGGCCCTTGCACGATGTTCTGTTCGGTTACGGTTTGCTCCTCCATCACTGGCTTGCCGGCGGCGTCTTTGATCGTCTCGCCCTTGTCGTTCTTCTTCTCGACCTGGACTTTCATCGGTTCGACCAACTGGGCTTTAGTGTACGGCTTGAAGTTTTGAATCATCCCCTGCGAGACGAGGATCACTGCGAAGATGAGGCAAATCGGCAGGAGCAGGTAGTACGTCACGCGAACGAGATCCACCCAGAAATTACCGAGGGTCTGAGCCGAGTGCCGAGCGATGCCACGGACCAGGGCAGCGGCGATGGCGATACCTACAGCGGCCGAAACAAAGTTATGCAACGCCAACCCGACCATCTGCGAGAGGTACGACATGGTGGATTCACCGCCGTAGTTCTGCCAATTCGTGTTCGTAGTGAAGCTGACTGCCGTGTTGAAGGAAAGATCGGGACTCACGCCTGCAAGTCCTTGCGGATTGAGCGGCAGAAAATATTGCAATCGCAGGATCGCATAGGTGAAAAGGCAACTCACCAAGCTGAAGAGCAGCATCGCGAGCGTGTACTGTTTCCATGTGTGCTCTTTGTTGGGATTGACTCGCATCACGCGATACGTTCCCCGTTCCAACGGACGCAGCACGGGATCGAGCCACGTTCTGCCGTTCGTATCGAGCACTTGCAGCAGATAAAGCCCCATCGGCTTGGTGATTAGCGCGAGCGCGATGAGGTAGAATGCGAATTGAATCCAGCCTGAAGTTTGCATAGTCGGTACTTAGAATTTTTCGGGCCGAATCATGGCAACGAACAAATAGCCAAACAGCAACAGAGCGATGATAGAGACAACGATGGTTTCCATGCGTCCTCCTACAGTTTTTCGCAGAACCTGACGTAAAGAGCGCTCACGATAAAAAAGGCGACGACTATCCCGACGAAAACAAGGTCGCTCATGAAATCACTCCTTGGCCTTCTCGCAGAAGCG
>DATIOX010000232.1:0-64596 GCA_035472675.1 Candidatus Dormiibacterota bacterium | reverse complement strand
TCCGCCGCGCATCCTGATCGAGGAGCAGCGGGCGAAGATCGAGCCCGCCGTCAAAAAGTTCCAGCAGGAATGCGGCGGCCGCACCGACAACCAAGCGTGCAAAGAGGAGCGCGACGCGCTGGTGAAAGCGCTCGACGACTTTCTGAGCTTGGTGCAGAACGGGCTCAAGGTCATTGACGCCCACGCCGGTGACGCGAGTGACGCCGATTACCAGAAGAAAATAGAGGCGCTCCGGGCACGAGCGCAGCAGCATCTCCAGTGGGGGCAGGAGCAGCGGAAGGCGCTAGGGCAATGATTTTGTTTTTCTTTTGTGCTGACATCTCGCTGACTCGGCGCGCTTGTTTTTTGAGTTTGAATCCGAGCCGCCCTGCAAGCTCACGAATCGCATCCATTGCGAGTTCCTTGGTCCTGAAGCCGTGGATTTCGGCTACCACTTGTTCAATTATCTGGCGCTTCTTGTTATCCTGTAAGCGACGCCCGAGGCGTTCCGCGGTTGCGGCTGCGTCTGCGACCTCCTGGTCAATTAGCGAGCGCGTCTTAGCTTCTTTGCAAGCGGCAGCTACCACCGCCTTCCAGATGTCGTTTGCCGTTTTATCGGTGAGCTTTCCGGCAGGGGTTAGCTTTAATAAATACTTCACGGTCTCGCCGTCTGCTTGAGCTGCCTCGTCTAGTTGTTCGAGTAGAAGGACGACCTTCACTCTGAATCGGTCTAATTGCGACAATTCGACTTCGACTTTCTTAATCGCGTTCGCCTGTCGCTCGAACCATTGAAAATCACCGTTGAGCACCGCCTGTTCAAATTCAACACAGAGGGTGTTCCAAAATGGATCGTACCGCGAGAGGCGCACGCCACGAGGGATACTGCCGTTCTTGATTAAATACTGTAACGTTGCCATTGGCCATTCGGCGGAATCGAATCTGAAACGGAGAATTATTTGCCAATATGTGTGCTCCGGTTTTATGCCGGAGAGAACGCCGGAGCCCTTTTTGGGGCCGGGCTTTTTATTCATCGTGTCACGAGCGGGACAACCTTCGCGCTCGTCTCCGGTTTGATGTTCCAATAGCGCGCGGCCTCTTTCGGCCTAACCAGTTCGCGGTAGTGCGAGAACGTGATGCGGCTGTCGTGGTGTCCGAGCTCCAATGCCGTTGAAGCGGCGTTTTTAAAGTGCGCCAGGTGATAGCTGGCGAACGAGTGACGCAATCCGTTCGCCGGCCATTCTCGCAAGCCAGCGGTTTCACGTACCTGGATGAACAGTTTTTTGAAATCCTTTTCGGGCGCGAGCTTGCCCTTGTGTTTGCGAAGTGGCAATAGCCACTCGCGCAGGTTGGGTTGGATCGTCACAAACCTGCGTTGCGCCGTCTTGGCCTTCTCCGCTTTGACTTCGATAAGATTGCTCTCGAAATCGATCTCGCTCCAATCCAACCGCTCGATCTCGGCGCGGCGCAATCCGGCGAATGCTCCGACTGCCAGACACGGCAGGATCTCCGACGAGGCGGCTTCCAGAAGGCGAGCGGTTTCTTGCACGGCAAGAATGCCGGGCGCTTTTTGCACGACCTTCGCCTTCGCCGCGCCCAACGCTGGATTGGCGGTCGCGTAGCCATTTCGGACCGCGAAGTTGAACGCCAGCACCACGAGTCTCCGGTAGCCATTTCGCGTCAACGCCGAGAAGGGAATCGAACGCAACCAGTCGTCGATCTCTTTTCGCGTGATTGTGGCGACCATTCTGCCGTTGAACTTGTCGGCGAACTTTCCAACCCGGATGCGAATGTCGCGCAGATACCGTTCCGATGCGCCGTCTGCTTTCTTTGCGGCAAGAAGCTCCCTGACCAGTTGAACTGCGGTGCAGGATTTCTCGCTCGCTTTCAAGTGTGCGACAAAAAAGTCGCAAGCCTCCTCGATAGTCCTGCCGAACGGCTTCAGCTTCTCGGCGCCGTCCTGCGCCATGACGCGCAACGCCGTTGGAAACTCTGCGCCTTCAACGCCGTTGCGTCTCAACTCGGAATTCTTGAAGGCGGCGAATGAATTAGCCTGTTCCTTAATTTCAAAGAAACTTCGCTTTCGTTTTCCGGCTTCGCGGTGGTTCACGACGAATTTGAGATGTGGACGATTGCTGTCGGTGTATCTGCGGACCTTGATTTTGCGCTGTCTCATGACCCTTACCGTTGCCATCTGGTTGCCGCAAAAACAAGTAAATTCGCGTTATTATGCGTTTTTATGTGTTACAACGATGATGCTTGGAAAACGGCGGTTTTCATAGGTAAAATGGCCGTTTCACTCAGGCAAAGAACCGCTCGGGCGGGAGCAGAGGCTGCGGTTTACAAATCCGCGCTACGCAATGCTCCCAGCTTTCGTGGCCGCTAAGGATCTCGATTTCTACCCGCAAAAAATAAATGGGCACCTTCATTTCGGACTCGGGCAAACGCGGCATGCGCACCGAATCCTTTTCAGTTGTCACAATCATCTCCAGGTCGCGCCGGATGCAACGTTTGATGAAACTGATTAACTCCGCCTCGGAATAGTAGTGATGATCGATGTAGCGCTTGGCCAGATCGACGTGTGCGCCGAGCTTTTCCAATGCGGCTTCGAAGCTCTCGGGCGCGGCGATGGCGCTGATCGAGCCGATAAAAGTGTCACGCAAGCGCTCCAGTGGCACTTTTTCTCCGGTGAAAACATTCTGCAGATAGAGCGGCTTGTGCGCGCATTCGATAATCTCGGCGGTGCGATTGTAACGGCGAATCCGTTTCACAAGAGCGTCGTTGGGTTCCCCTGTGTTCTTCGTGATAAAGATGTAGCTGGCGCGTCGAAGATTTCGTGGCGCTTCACGCAGCGTGCCACGCGGAAGGAGATATTCATTACCAAATGGCGCCTGCCGATCCACAAGCACGATGTCCAGGCGATGTTTGAGATAGAGATACTGCAAGCCGTCGTCCAGGAGGAGCGTATCGACCTTCCATTTGTCGATGGCGAGCAGGCCACTTTTGACGCGGTCTTTGTCCACGAGGACGATAACGTTCTTCAAGTTGTGCGCCAGCATGTACGGCTCATCACCAGACGTACGCGAATCCAGCAAGAGCGATGTTCCGTCGGAGACAATCCGTGAAGGATCGGGATTTTTGTCGTAGAGCCGACTTAGCAGGCTTCGCCTCCGCGGCATGCTTTTATAACCGCGACTTAAAATCGCCACCCGACGCCCGCCTGCCTGCAGCGCGCGCGCAATCTTTTCCACAATCGGTGTCTTGCCCGTGCCTCCAACGGTTAGGTTGCCAACGCTGATGACGAGAACGCCAAGGGCGCGTTCTCGAAAAATTCTTTTGCGGTAAAAATAAAGCCGCAGCTGTACGAGCCGATCGTAAGCGAACGAGAGCGCGTAGAGGATTCCCCGCAAGATCGAGGCGCGAGCGCCATGACGGCGCTCGAGCACAACGTCGATTCCAAACTGTTCCAGGTTTTCAAGCCGCCGACCCATTGGGTAATCTCAAATTTCGGATTTCAAATTCAAAATTTGCGTGCCTCGGTTATCGGCACGCGTGATGATTGTACGCGACAGTGACGATCGGGCGGCACGCTTCATAGCCGCAGCAACCCGATCTGGACGTTGCAACGTGATGGCGCAGATTGTCGAGCCACTGCCGCTAAGGAAAGCGCCAAGCGCACCTGCTTTTTCGGCGCAGGCGATGACCCCTGGAAGAAATGAAATCAGTTTTGCGCGAAACGGCTGATGCAGATAATCAGCAAAAGCGCCGCGCAGCTTTTCGTAATCTTTTGAGGCGAAGGCAGCGGCCATCGCACACGCATTTGCACAATTCACAACCGCGGCGGCATGCGAAATTTTCGATGGCAAAAGCTTTCGCGCTATCGAAGTTCGAATTTCAAGGTCTGGAACGAGTAAGACGAAGTACAAACGCGGGGAAACTTCGAAGCGTTGAAAGGTAGGAACGCCGCGCTGTCCCAAAAGTTTGCCGGTCAGACGGACTCGTTCCGTGGCAAGCTTTCGGGAGTCGGCGCCGCGCGCCGAACCCGCCACTACCGTAAACCCACCAAAAGCTGCCGGTGCAGCGTTATCGGGGTGACCTTCCAAGTCAGCGCACAATTGGAAAATCGTCAGTCGGTCGAGTGGATCGCCACTGAACTGGTTGAGCGCATACAAAATGCCGAGGCGAATGGTTGCGCTGCTGCCAAGGCCGCGCGACCGCGGAATTTTTTCTACGATTGAAAAAGAAAATTGAAACGCGCGGCGACGTGCTTGTTTGAAAAACCGGCCGGCTGCCTGCGAGACAATTTGCGGATGGGGTTGTTCGCGCAATCGACCGCGAGTAACTGTTACGCTGTTATAGATGCGCAGTGCGACACCGAGGCAATCGAAGCCAGGACCGAGATTCGAGGTGCTCGCCGGAACGCGGACGGTAACTTGCTGCATTCGGAGACGGAGTGTAGCGACACCCAGCTTCAGCGGCAACCGATCCGTTAGGCCATGCCGAATCGAAAGTATGCCCGTAGATACGGCTGACGAAAATGAGTCCTGCCTGGATTAATGCAAGCTTGTTTCGTGACTTCCAAGCCGAGGGAACGGACGCGCATCGGCTCTGCACAATGGAGGGTGGCTGGGTGGAACGCTTCGGCCACGACATTCTCATCTCGTTCAAGCGAGTCCTGGTTCGCGAGCGGCTGATTCAGGAATTGAAGGAGTGGGCAAGCGGCATCCCTTTCAAGGTTGAACGCATTTTCGCTCGATTCGCTCCTCGAAAAAGCGAACAACGCCAATCGCCTCGGCTCATATGTGGGAACCCGGCCGAAAATCTACAGACGATCGCTACCGAGCGACGTTTGAAATTTGGGATCGACTTCGGCGCGGGCTTCTCCGTGGGCCTGTTTCCAGATCAGAGAGAAAATCGCAGTTTTGTCCGTCAAATCGCGCCCAAGCGCCTGTTGAACTGTTTTGCCTACACTTGCTCCTTTTCTGTGAGCGCGGCTCACGTCGGAGCAACGACCCTGAACATCGACCTTTCCAAGAAATCTCTGACACGCGGACGCGAGAATTTTGTATTGAACAGCCTGCCAACAATGGGCCATCGCTTCATCGCCGACGATGTGATGGCGGTATTACCGCGGTTAGCGGGCAAAGGCGAGAAATTTGACGTCATCATTCTCGATCCGCCAACTTTTTCGCGTTCGCCGAGAGGAAAAACCTTTCACGTTGAAGACGACTTCGAAAAATTACTCGTCGATTCCCTCGAACTGACAGAACGAAACAGCCATGTTCTCGTCTCGACTAATTGCTCTACATTGCGCGAGCATGCGTTGGAAGTGATGGCCCGCTACGGACTCAAGGCAGCGCGCCGCGCCGGCACACTGCGCCGGTCGCCTCCACTGGCTGATTTCCCACCGGGCACAGGCGCAAGCTCGATTTGGCTGACCTTGCGTTGACAGTTCGATGCGCGCACGGCAGGATCAGAATCCGAATCATTAAACGAAATGGACCGATCAACTGCTGAAGTTGCTGCCGAATTTCCGGAACGCGGACTGCATTGGGTGAAAGAACAGGTCGAGACAGCTCTCAGCGAAACTGAGGATTACATTCGCGAAAAACCGGCGCAGTCCCTTCTGTGCGCGTTTATGGCGGGCTACATTTTGAATCGGCTACCGCTGGGCCGAATTCTGGGCGGTCTCTTTCGATTGCTTATTGTGGCACTAAGGCCCGCTATTCTTATTTACGGCGCCGCTAAGCTGTATCAGGCGGCGCAGGAAGAAGAGTGATGCTGTAAGGCACTCGCCGAGGCGAGTGCCTGCCCTTAATTCGGCGTTCTCGCGGCGAACGCCGCCACATCACCCCTCCAAGGTGAAACCAATTTTGAGCGTCACCTGCCAATGACCGACTTTGCCTTTTTCGATGTATCCGCGCGTTTCGATTACCTCAAACCAGCGCATGTTGCGAACGGTTTTCTCAGCGCGTGCCAGCGCATTCGTTATTGCGTCCTCAAATCCGCTCGGCGAGGAGCCAACAACCTCAATCTTTTTGTAAACATGATCAGACATGCGCTCATTATTTCCTGACGACATGATCCAACACAACAAAAACTCGAGCTTCACAGTGGCGGAGACGTCTTGTCTGTAGAGGAAGGGCGGTGGCTTATCACCAAATTTGCTTTACAAACACATCGTAAATTCGGCAGCCTCGCCCCGTGCGAAAATTGCTGACGATCTCGGTGTTACTCCTGGCTGCTTCTTGCTGTCTCCGCGCTCAAGACCAAGAGCGCAAGCTCGTCGATCGCCTGCTTAGGCCGGACATGACCCTGCAAAGCGGCGAGCAGAAGAAGAAATTCATCGCTGATGGCACATCAATAAACAAAAAGGCGAGGGTCGGTACCTTTTACGTCGAGAAAAAATCCAAGTCGAAAACGTTTTCGGGAACACGTGAACTCTCGACGCAGCAATTCAATTCCCGGCCTTTTCACGGTAGCCGCAGCGCATTTCAGAATTCATCGCAGCAATCAGTGGGAAATTCTCGACTTGCTTATCCCACTCAATCGGCCCGCGGACCCCGTGATGCCTCTCAATCCGACAAAAAGGTTGCTAGCCGCGGATACGCAGAGAACCGACCTTTTCTGGATCAGGGTAAAAGCCAAAAGTCGCTCAACCGGCAAAACGCACCGCTCACGATCGACCAGGTGCGCGAGTTGCTGAACAAAAACAAGTAGCGCGCAGGCCGGGCGCGCTATTGTTGATCATGCAACCGGATGAAGCTCTCGCGTTGCTAAAGCAAGGCGCCGCGCAACTCATCGATGAAAAAGAACTGCGCGAAAAACTCGCGCTTGGCCGGCCGTTGCGTGTGAAATTAGGTGTCGATCCAACCACCTCCGACATTCACCTTGGGCACACTATTGTTTTGCGAAAACTGCGGCAGTTTCAAGACCTGGGGCACCAGGCAATTCTGATCATCGGCGATTTCACAGGAATGATAGGTGACCCGAGTGGTCGATCTGTGACGCGGCCACAATTGACGCACGATGACGTGCAGGCGAATGCGGCGACTTACCGCGAGCAGGCTTTTAAGATTCTCGATCCGGAGCGAACAGAAACCGTTTGCAACGGCGACTGGTTTCGAGCCATGTCGTTTGAAGATGTTATTCGACTCAATAGCCGGGTGACTTTGCAGCAAATGTTGCAGCGCGAAGACTTCAAGACGCGGATCGATAACGAGCAATCGATTCGCGCTCACGAAATTCAATATCCAATCATGCAGGGCTGGGATTCCGTAATGGTAAAGGCCGATGTAGAACTTGGAGGAACGGACCAGCTTTTCAACATCCTGATCGGGCGCGATTTCCAAAAAGAGGAAGGATTGCCGCAGCAGGTCGTTTTTCTGCTGCCGATTCTCGAGGGATTGGATGGCTCCAAGAAAATGAGTAAGAGCCTCGGCAACTTTGTCGGAATCAACGAACCGGCCTCTGAGATGTTTGGGAAACTGATGAGCATCTCGGACGATTTGATGGCGCGATATTATGACTTGCTCCTGGGGCGCGCTCCGCCGGCTAACTTGCATCCGCTCGAAGCCAAGAAGCAGATCGCGTTCGAAATTGTTCAGACGTACCACTCGTCTGCTGCTGCTCAAAAAACGCTCGATGAGTGGAATACCCGCTTTAGCAAGCGCGATTTGGAACACGCCGATCTGCCTGCGTTCTCAGCGATTTCAGGGGCGGGTCTACCAGTCGTGGCGCTCGTTTCGAAGGTTTATCGGGAAGTATTCAATCTGAAAAAATCGCATAGCGAAGTCTCGCGACTGATTAAACAGGGAAGTGTAGAAATCGACGGAGCCAAAATTCGCGACCCAAAGGCCGCAGTTATCCTTGAGCCAGGTCAGACTCTTCGTCTCGATAGAAAACACGCGGTGCAGGTGCGCTGATCCAGCGCGCACGCAACGCGGCGCGAACGCCACTCCGCTGTTCAGATTCTGGTTTTGTCAGGCGGTGGCCGTTTGGAACATCGGCACAACGCGCGCATGATCCAAGTAACTGGCAGCGATGCCTTCAAAGTGCGCACGGATACTGCGCAGTTCGGCAGTGACAAAATTGTCGACAAAATGCAAGCGCCGATCCAGCCAGGCAAACAGCCTATTATTGATGTCGTAGTGAACCGCTAGCGTGACTTCGGTGCAATTTGGCCGAATCTCGGCGAAATCGACGATCCCCATCAGCGCAATATTTCCTCCGACGGACTCGAACGCGTATTGATCAGGTGAGTCGCTCTCAATCGACAGGAGGACTGTATGGGCTTCAAAGCCCAGCGGGCCTCGGAAGCTGAAATCGACCGTCTTGGACGAAGTCACAGTTGCCCGAGTGACCATCAGAAACTGCCGCCGATACGACTGAATGCTGGCAAGACGTGCTTTGCACTCTGCCACCGGTTGACTCATGTGTAAGGTTTTTTGTAAGAGCATAAAATAAGCGATTTTTTTGGGATAAACAGAGCAACAGGGATGCCAATCTCATTTCCCGGTAAGAGCGCACACAGAATCCCGAGAAAAGTGTTCGTTTTTTTTACAACTCTGTATCGACGCGACACGCTATCAGTCGATCGTCGAATTCAGCATAAGTCGCCAGTCAGCGGGCAATTCCGTAAGGTTTTCCCCTAGTCCGTCAAGCACTGGAACATCGAGAATTTTTCTGAGAATATCGGCATTGGTCAGAGAGGCGATGTCGCCGGTATCTTGCGCGTTGTTCAATACGAGCCCCGCACAACGGAGTCCGTGTCCCACGACGCTTTGGACAGTGAGGGCCGCGTGATTGAGACAACCGAGCCGATTGTATGCGACCGCCAGGACTGGCAGCTTCATCGCCACAGCTAGATCACTAATGAAATAATTAGGACGAATCGGGACCATCCAGCCACCGGCCCCTTCCACGATGACGTGTTCAACCCGGTTCTGAAGAGCATGAAAAGCGGCGAGCATATTTTCGATATGGATATTCGTTTTCTCAACCAGGCTGCCCACGATAGGCGCCGCAGGCGTTTTCAACCAAACCGGATTGATATCTTCGATTGTCAGACCGTCACAACCAGCGGCTAGGAGAAGCTCTGCGTCTCGACGGTCTCCGCAGCAGATCGGTTTCATTCCCGCGCAGGACGCGCCCGATGCGCGCAATAGCTGCAAAAGACGGGTGGCAGTATACGTCTTGCCTACACCTGTGTCCGTCCCGGTGATGAAAAGACTCACGCAACCTGTTTTACGCGTTCCGATCTGCGTGCCGCGCGACTAGCGCTGATGCTTTGCACCATTGACCGGAAGATCTTCGCACCATCGATGCTGCCAAGTCGCGCATCCGACGCGCGATCAGGGTGAGGCATGAGTCCGAACACGTTTCGCTCGCGATTGCAGATGCCTGCGATGTTTTCAATTGACCCGTTTGGATTTGCTTCCGGCACAATGCAACCTTTGCTGTCAGCGTAACGCAAAATCACTTGTCGTTTTACATTCACCTCGCGCAATGTCGCTGCGTCCGCGAAAAAACAGCCTTCGCCGTGCGCTATCGGCAGTCGGAGAAGTGTCCCCTTTGGGCAACCGAGAGTGAATGGTGAGTCATCCACTTCCACGCGGGTATTGATCATCTCACACATGAAACGTAGCGAACGATTGCGAACCAGCGCACCCGGCAATAGACCGGCTTCGCACAAAACTTGAAATCCGTTACACGTCCCGAGGACGAGTTTCCCGGCGCGCGCATCGCTAATCACGGCCTTCATGATCGGCGAAAAACGCGCAATGGCGCCGCAACGCAAGTAATCGCCGTACGCAAAGCCACCCGGCAGCACAATTGCGTCAAAATGGTCCAGCGAGGTTTCCTTGTGCCAAACGTATTCGGCGCGCAATCCGTCCAGTCCATTAATTGCCGCAACGCAATCCTGATCGCAATTTGAACCGGGGAACTGAATAACCGCGAATCTCATCATCAATTCAGTGCGCGCCAGCGCGCTGTTCGGCGTGACAATCATTGACGACCAGGCAAGCGTGAATAACGCCTGGAATCCAGCCCAGTAACGTCAAAATGAGGCTGAGAAAGAAACTGGCGATGCGACCCGTCAATAGCACGGCAAGCGGTGGCAACACAACGCAGAAAAAATATCGCAGCGCTTTCATTTTCCTTTCCTCGTCTTTGGTTTGCGCAGTTGAGCGTTGGGCGTCTTCCTCTGCTCTTTGTCCTCCGCTTTTTTCAACTGGTAGTCTTCAATCACTGGATTCGAAAGCAAATCGCGACAGAGACTGCGCAATCGCGTTTCAAGATCACCATTTCGGCCGTCGATATCTATCTCCATGTATTTCCCAATTCTAACGCTACGGACTTCCGGCATGCCCAGGTGCCGCATCGCATCACGGACTGCATTACCCTGAGGATCAAGCACCGCAGCCTTCGGCATGACTATGACCTTTGCTTTCACTCCTTCACCATATTTGCCTCCGTCGTGCGGACAAGCGCATTTCAAAGATGGGACTACTTCAAAATAACGACGTCCAACGCTCCTTCGCGGCGAAGCACGTTGACGCCGACGTCCCCTTCGTCGTGTCTGGTAAGCAAAAGATCGGCGCGCCCGTCTGCTACCTTCAATCCGCGGATCGTCACCTGCTGCAGGAAACGCGGTAAGATCGGCTTCGAGAACGTCAGTCTTCGCTCCGAAGCCGAAACGCTGAGGCCCAGGCAAGCTTCGAGGAGAAGAAGCACAGTGGCCGACGCCCAGGATTGTGGAGCACAAGCTACAGGATACAATGTCGGTGCTTCACCGGGGCGTCTCGGGAAACCGCAAAACAGTTCGGGGAGACGGTGCAGATCAAAGAACAGGCTCGCGTCGAGCAGACCGGCGAGGATCGTCGTTGCCGATTCTTTCAGATCGTAGCGCGCGAACCCTGCGGCGATTAACGAGTTGTCATGTGGCCAGACCGATCCGTTGTGATACGACATCGGATTGTAACGCGCCTCGCTGGTAGCGACTGTGCGAATTCCCCAGCCGGAGAAGGACGTTTCATGTGTCAGCGTCCCAGCAACGCGACGCGCACGCCCTGCGGATGCGATTCCGGCGAAAAGGCAATGACCCGCGTTTGACGTTCGTACCCTGCAGGGTTGCTTCCTGCCATCGAGCGCAAGGGCGTATGTGGAAAGTTCATCACACCAGAAACTCTCTTCGAATCGTCGGAGCAGGGTTTTGGCTTGCTTCGATAAATCACGCGCCCGTGCATCATCGCCGAAGAGCTCAGCCAATTCGGCCGCCGCCAGCTTCGCAGCGTAAACGTAGCCTTGCACTTCGCACAGCGCGATCGGTCCTTCGGCAGACGTGCCGTCCGCGTGGAAAACTGCGTCGTGAGAGTCCTTCCAGCCTTGATTGATAAGACCGAGTTTCGATCTGCGAGTATATTCCACAAAGCCGTCGCTATCGATGTCGCCATAATGATCAATCCATGAAAGCGCCCGCTCCACGTTCGGCCAAATTGACTCGGCAAATGCGCGGTCACCGGTGCGCCTGTAGTACGCGCCGGCAAGCATGATGAAAAGTGGCGTTGCGTCGATAGTCCCGTAATAACGCTTGAACGGAATCTCGCCTAAGACGGCCATCTCGCCCGCGCGTGTCTCGTGAAGGATCTTGCCTGGTTGAGCGTCTTGCTCTGGATTCTCCGTGTCCGCTTGTGTAGCAGCCAGATACGCAAGCACGCCGCGCGCGAGACTGGGATCAAACCACATGCACTGGAGCGCGGTAATAATTCCGTCTCGCCCAAATTCCGTGCTAAACCAGGGAACACCAGCGTAAGGATACGACCCATACGGAGTTTCGGTGCGCATCATCTCAAGATCGGCGAGCGAGCGATTCAGCCAGTCGTTGAATTGCTCGTTTGAGGTAAAAATCAGAGGCTGCCGGGCATGCGCCGATTCCGTCGCGCTCGCCGCCTCCTGGACGACCTCTTCATAACAAGGCCTGATCTGTGCTCGTGAGTCAGCATCCACTTCGCATGCGATTACCCATCGATAACTGGCGTTCTCGCCAGGCTCGAGGCGAATTTGATAGTTGGCCGCAGATTCGCTTAACCGACTGGGTGGCGGATCGAAAACGATTCGCGTTCGACGAGGTCGTCGATCCAATCCCTCGTACGCGAGCACGACCATACCCTGCCCAATTTCTGTCTCTAACCGGCGGCCGCGGCGCTCCCGCGTCATGCCTCGCAGTTCGAAAATATCAGCGAAATCGGCATCAAATTCGAGCGAGAAAGAAAAATCCATTGCGACGCGTCCATAGTTATGGATTCGGAGCCGCTCCTGACATGTCCTTTTCCACAAAATCTTCGTACGATAGATGTGCACAATTCCGCGGGGAACCACTGTTTCGCCGTTGCGAGAGACATCCGGGTTTGTCGCATCCACGGCCAGAACAGCATTGTCTTCTCTGACGGTGGAACTGAGCAATAACGGGCGGTCTTTCCCCAGCTTCAACGTCAGGCGGGACAAGAATCGAGTATCCTGATAGTACATCCCGAGTTCCCCGGTACCGAACGTGTCGATATCACCGAACCGATCAAAAACACCGAAGGTGTCCCCCTGCTTAAGGACCCGGGTCCGAACGTCAATGCGAGATGAGGATGAGCGAATGTAAAACGCGTCCCGGACGCGGATAACTTCCTTGGCCATTACACGAGCACCTCCAATACGTTGTCCTGCCTGTTGTTGATTAGTCGCTTATAACCCCGCACGTAACCACTGGCTCACGAGCAATTATTGTCGGTTGGTTTTAGACTTCGCGAACAACGTCGATCGGCTTTTTATCTTCACGCAACCCAATGAAAACCGGCGCACGGAGTTTCCCGTCGCGGGTCCACTCGGCGAATTTGATTTCACAAACGAAAACCGGATTTACCCAATGCATTTTGCGCATCATCGAAGGCGTGATGTCTTGAATCCATTGCCCATTTTGCTTTGATGGTAGATCGACGAAAGGGCAATCGTCGCGCGTTTCTTTCCGAAGTTTCTTGTACAACATCGACAACAATTTCACAGTGAAGCCAGTGCCAACCTTGCCGGCAAAAACGAGCTTTTTATTCTCATAGTAACCAACGAGGATCGCGCCGAAATATTTGCGAGACCCCTGCGGCGGGGTGTATCCGCCGATAACAAATTCCTGTTCGTTAACACATTTGAGCTTGATCCATGCGCCGCTTCTGCGCCCGGGTTCGTAAACAGAGTTACGTTGTTTGCCGATAATCCCTTCCAAGCCGCGACGCTTTACTTCTTCGAGAAGTCGTTTGGCGTCGCCGCCAATCGCACCGGAGTAACGAATCGGATCACGTGCGTCAGCACAGAGTTTTTCCAGAACGTTTTTGCGCGCCTCCAATGGCAATGACACCAGACTCTTTCCATCAAGCTGGAGCAGATCGAATGCGTAAAAATAAACTGGTGTCTTTCGCCCCTCCATTTCGCGCGCTTGCAAAAGTTGAAACGAAGAACGGCCCTCATCGTCCAGCGCAACCACTTCGCCATCGATTACGCATTCGCGCGCGGGCAAAGCTTTTATCGCTTCGACGATCTCGGGGAATCGCTGAGTCAATTCGTTTTCATTTCGCGACAGCAGTGAAACTTTTTCCTTCCTTTTGACTCCGATCAGACGGATCCCGTCGAATTTGAGTTCGTAAATCCAATCGCCAGTTGCTGGTGGTTCCTTAACCAGCTTCGCTTTCATCGGCTCGATGAAACGAGCTTTTCCAGAGGGCAAATCTGGGAGGGACGCTATTTTAGGGCGACCTTTTCGGTCGCGCCGCTTTGCGGCCGGCAGGCGATGCGCCTGTCCAACAACCGTATCTTTCGCCTTTTTTTTTACGACGGCACGGATGCGCGATTTGAATTGTGATGTACGGCTCTCGTCCGCTTCGCGACCGGATTCCCACTCAGCATCGCGAGCTTCTGCGATTTGCTCCATGGTGCGTCCAGTTTTGACTGAACGGTCTTCCATTTTTTTCGATATCGGCTTCGCGTCATCTCCCGTTTTCAGGATCAGCCACTGATTTTTTTCATCATCACGACCGCGAATTCGCACAAGTGTCCATTCGCCTTTTGCTTTTTCGCCTTCGAGAACGAGATGAAGCTTGCCTTCCTTAAGCGATTTCACCGGTTGTTCGCCGTAAACGCGGTAATTCCCGCCGTCCCACACCATCACTGTGCCGCCGCCATATTGCCCCTCCGGGATAATTCCTTCGAAGTCGGCGTATTCGATGGGATGATCTTCCACTTCCACTGCAAGATGTTTTTCACCTCGTTTCCAGGGAAGCCCTTTGGGCAGTGCCCATGATTTTAGCACGCCCTCCATCTCCAAGCGGAAGTCGTAGTGCAAGCGGCGCGCAGCGTGCTTTTGAATGACGAAACGCGACGCGCCTTTGATTTTCGCTGGCAGCGGCTTGCCTCCAGCAGGCTCAGCTGTCTTCTTGAAGTCGCGTTTCCGCTTGTATTCGGCCAGTCCCATTGCAGGGCAACTTAACTGCGGATCGGCCGTGTGCACGCGACGTTGCAGAAGCGCTTGTATAAGACGCCTATGACTACGTCCGGCGTTCGCCGCGGCGAACGCCGCTACAACGGCCTAAGGCTCACTCGGCAGCGCCTCACCAACGAGATAGCGGACAAAACGGCGGATGACGATATTCTCGCCCAGCTCGGAAATCTTGGCGTTGAGCAAATCCTTGATGGTCACATCGGGATTTTTGATGAAACCTTGTTCGAGCAAGCAAACGGTGCTGTAGAATTTGTCGAGTTTTCCTTCGACAATTTTGTCAGCAACGTTCGCTGGTTTGCCTTTGACCTGCGCTTTGTAAATTTCGCGCTCAGCTTCGATGAGATTGCCTGGCACATCTGCGCGGCTGACGTAGAGGGGGTGGGCTGCCGCAATATGCAGTGTGATATCCTTCACGAACTCGCGAAAGTTCTCGTTCCTCGCCACGAAGTCGGTCTCACAATTCACCTCCACGAGCACGCCAACCTTCCCTTGCAGGTGAATATAAGAAGCCACGACGCCTTCTTTCGTTGCACGGGAAGCTTTCTTTCCCGCGCTGGCAATTCCTTTGGTCCGCAAAATCGTCTCCGCTTTCTCCAGATCGCCGCCACTCTCCACAAGAGCGCGCTTGCAATCCATGAAACCTGCGTTGGTTTTTTCGCGGAGCTGTTTAACTAGTTGGGGATCGATCTCAGCTGTTGTCTTCATTAAGTGATTAGAGCGTTAAAAGAAAAAATCCGGCCCAGGTTAACTATCAACCATCGGCTATTGGTTATCGGCTGACTACGCTGAAACGCCAGCCATTTCGACTTGCTCGCGGATGCGCGCTTCGTTGCTTGCAGAGACGATGGCATCCACGAGCTTCTGCAGAATCACGCGAATCGCGCGGATCGCGTCATCGTTGCCAGCGATCGGGTAATCGATGATGTCCGGGTCCGCATTTGTATCCACGATGGCAACCACTGGAATCCCAAGGCGCCGCGCTTCGTTCACGGCGTTTTGTTCACGAATCGTATCGATCACGACAAGGGTGTCGGGCAATTGAGACATGTCGATTATGCCCTCGAGATTGCGCCGGAGCTTTGCCGCCTCACGATTAAGAGCAGCCAGTTCCTGCTTGCCCATCTTCTTGTATTCGGGTGATTTCTCGATCTCTTCGATGTATCTCAGTCGCCCGATGCTCTTGCGAATGGTCGCGAGGTTGGTCAATGTGCCGCCCAGCCAACGCTGATTGACGTAAAACTGACCGCAAGCCAGCGCAGCCTCCTTTATCGCTTCCTGCGCCTGTTTCTTGCAACCAACGAATAAAATTCTGCCTCCACGGCGTGTGACTTCCTGGAGAAATTCCGTGGCCCGCCGAAGCTGAAGCACCGTTTCATCCAAATTAATGATGTAAATCTGATTGCGCTGTTCGAAGATGAACGCCTTCATCTTCGGATTCCAGCGCTTCGTCTGATGCCCAAAGTGGACACCAGCTTCCAAAAGCTCAGGTACTAATTCTGTCGTATCTGCCATAGGAGAAAATCCGCGAGAGAGGAACTTCAGAGCGGGACGATGAAGATGCTACAGCACGCGTCGATGTGCAACCTGAAATTCAGCGCTATTACTGCCCTCATTAAGGGCTCAGTTGGGACTCGTGGTCAAGGACTTTGGATGTCTGTCTGCCGCGCCCTGAGACGCAAGACGCGATCGGGTTCGAGATTGGCCCGAAGGGCGTGTCCTCCTTCCCAGAAAGATGTGGATCAGTAGCAAGATCGGCAAAGCCAGGCCGACAGCGAGATGAATCCAACTCGTCCACGCACGCAGTCTTTCGCCGCCGGCGTAATAAAGGCCGTAGCCGGTGATGGTTCACCACCATAATGAATTGTCGGCCCGATAAAGTAGGCCGAATGCTCGTGCACGGTAGCATCGGCAAATTCGTGATGGTTCCAAAATTCCAAACCTGCTGACCAATTGCGCACGAAGCGGTAAGAGAGTCCGGTGAACCACTCGAAGATCCCGTCGCGCTCGTAGCCCCCGCCGTCTACCTTTTCAAACTCTAACTCATAATTGACGTTAAGCGCCCAAACCAGGCGGTCTTCCAGCCAATTCTTTTGGAGCAAGATTTTCCATTCCAGCTCCGTTTCCTGATCGCCAACCGCCGGCTCGAAATAGAGCGCGAGACCAATTGGGTCCTTGTAAGGACTCAATAAGCGGTAAATCGCCTCGAACGAGACCGATTCAAAATGATAACTGTCGAACGGCGTAGCGGGATTGTGTCCGGCGTGAACGTCTTCCCCGCCCGTTTCGTAAACCCCAGGAAGACGGTGACCCGGGCGATTGGGGTCTTCCGCAGGAAAGTCGTCGTTCGCGTTAACGCAATGATGATTGAGGTAAAGCGCGATCTGAAAATCATCCGTGAGGCCGTACTCAAGTTCTTCGCGGAAATCGAGCACACTATAGGTGCCATGTTCCTTTTCCCAACGCGACGTCACCTATTGTTCAAACTCCCATCGGCCCTTCGGCAACAAATCGGTCGTGTAAGTCCATGCGAAGATGGCTTCATCGGCACGCGCGATGGAAAAGGAAAACAACAATGTAACCGCAAGAGCTAATCTGAATTTCATGGCTCCGATTTCTAACATCGCGCGATGAAACGCGCTGCCGGACGGTTGCCAACTTTTGACGCCGGATTGCAGCGCAATTCAGGGCGTACCGTAGCAACCCGCCGCTAACTAGAATTTCGCGAGTCTTTCTCGGCGTATCTCGCCAGAATCCAACAAAGATCGGAAAGGCGATTCAAGTAGCGCAGCATCTCGACGTCAAAATCCGGTTCGTTAATGCTAACCGCAGCGATGTGCCGCTCGGCGCGCCGGCAGGTTGCGCGAGCAAAATCGAGAGCGGCAGACACCGGTGTTGCGCCGGGAATCACCCAATCCTTCGGATAAAGCGATTCGTCTTTCTCGAGATCGACAATCAACGCAGTGACCCGGTCGACCATCGCTGACGTGGTAAGTTGAAAGCCATCTTTGACGTAACGCTCCCGATCGCTTGGCGCCGTTGCCAGTTCTCCCATGACAACGATCAAATCTTTTTGTACGGCGAGGATTTCGTCTGAAACGAATTTGTCGGTCGAAACGGACCTGGCTAAGCCTAGGGATGCAGTCAGCTCATCGACACAGCCATAGGCATCGACGCGTGGATCACGCTTCGACACGCGGTGACCGTACATCAGAGACGTTTCGCCTTTATCGCCCGTTTTGGTGACGATCGACATGGCGATTTTAGGTGGAGTATTGGAGTGCTGGAGTAAGGGAGTGATGGGATTTGTTGTCGCCCATCACTCCATTACTCCACTACTCCTCGATCTTACCCGATGGCCGGCTGCGGCTCGGCTTCTTCCATCACTGGTGCGCCAATTGGCTCACCTTTTTCGACCAACTTGATCTCGCGGTGCTCAGGGAAACCAGTGCCGGCGGGGATCAAGTGACCCATGATCACGTTTTCCTTGAAGCCGCGCAGTTTATCCACCTTACCCAGCGTAGCCGCTTCTGTAAGAACACGAGTCGTATCCTGGAACGAAGCAGCAGAGATAAAGCTGTCCGTCTCGAGTGAAGCCTTCGTGATGCCGAGTAAAACGGGAACGGCTTCCGCCGGCTTGCCACCCTTCTCGACCACCTTCTTGTTTTCCTCCTCGAAGTCCAGCTTGTCGACCTGATCGCCCCAGAGCAACGATGTATCACCAGGATCCGTAATCTTCACTTTTCGCAACATTTGGCGCACGATGATTTCGATGTGCTTGTCGTTAATCTCCACACCCTGCAACCGATATACCTCTTGCACTTCATTGACGAGGTGCTCTTGCAAATCCTGCGGTCCGCAGACCTCGAGGATTTCATGGGGAACGACGGGGCCCTCCGTAAGTTGCTGACCCTTCTTTACGAAATCGCCCTTGAACACGATAATATGTTTGGTAAGCGGGATCAGGTGTTCCTCCTCGGCTCCGGTGTCGGGATCCTTCAAAATCAAGCGTCGCTTTCCGCGGACGGTGCCGCCCATCTCAACAACGCCGTCGATCTTGGCAATCTCCGCCGCATCTTTTGGCCGGCGCGCTTCGAATAATTCGGCCACGCGCGGCAAACCTCCAGTAATATCTTTGGTCTTTGCGACCTTCCGGGGCGTCTTGGCCAGCAGCGCGCCACCACGCACCTTTTGGCCTTCTTCCACGATCACGTGAGCGCCAGCCGGGATGGAATAACTCGCGAGCACTTCCTTCTTGTCATCCACGATAACAATTTGTGGATGCAAATCCTCCTTGTGCTCAATGATAACGGTGCCCATCAGGCCAGTCGCCTCATCGACGTCGCGTTTGATCGTGACACCGGCGATCATATCGCGGAATTCGATCTTGCCACCTTTGTCGGTGAGAATAGGCACATTGTATGGGTCCCATTGAACGAAGGTTTCGCCCTTCTTAACCGCAGCTCCGTCACCTTTAGAGATCATTGACCCGATTACCACGTTGTAACGCTCGAGTTCGCGGCCTTCTTCGTTGTGCACACTGATCGAACCGTTCTTGTTCAAAGCGATCCAACTGCCGTCGAGCGCCTGGACCGTCCGCAGGTCGTTAAAGCGCACGGTGCCGTCGTTTTTGGCCTTGATGATTGGTTGCTTGAAGGTCTGGCTGGCGGTGCCGCCGATGTGGAATGTGCGCATCGTTAATTGCGTTCCCGGCTCGCCAATCGATTGGGCTGCGATAATTCCTACTGCTTCGCCAAGTTTGACGAATTGGCCCGTAGCCAGATTGCGCCCATAACACATTGCGCAAACGCCCCGGCCGCACTCACAGGTAAGAACCGAACGAATCTTCAAGCTCTCAACGCCGACTCGCTGAAGGTCCGCAGCGATCTTTTCATCAATCAACTGATTCGCTTTGACGATCTTCTTCTTCTTGTCCACCGGATCAGCGATCGTTTCGCAGCTTACGCGTCCGATAATGCGCTGACCGAGATCGACGACTTCTTCGTCGCCCTCGTAAATTGAGCGCACTACGATGCCGTTTACAGTGCCACAGTCCTGTTCGTTGATGATGACGTCCTGTGCAGCGTCGACCAGTTTGCGCGTTAGATACCCGGAGTCAGCCGTCTTTAGGGCGGTGTCAGCAAGACCCTTGCGAGCACCGTGAGTGGAAATGAAATACTCGAGCACGCTCAGCCCTTCGCGGAAGTTCGATGTGATCGGTCGCTCAATGATTTCGCCTGATGGTTTCGCCATCAAACCGCGCATACCTGCAAGCTGACGGACCTGCTGGCGGTTGCCACGTGAACCGGAATCGACCATCAAGAAAACAGGATTCAACTCCTTACGGCCGTCATTGTGTTCCAGAGTGCGGAACATGGCACTGGAAATTTCGTCACCGGCGTGCGTCCAGATATCGATAATCTTATTGTAGCGCTCACCATCGGTGATAATGCCCTTGCGATATTGCTGATCAACCTGTCGAATCTGCTTATAGGCGTTTTCCAGTTCGGTCTCTTTCTCTTTCGGAATGATCATGTCCGAAATCCCAATGGAGATGCCAGCTTTGGTGGCCTCGGCAAAACCGAGCTCTTTTAATTTATCCAGCGTCGCGACGGTTTCTGCAGGTCCTGCAATTTGATAACAGCGCCAGATGATGTCGCTAAGTTGCTTCTTGCCGGCCGGCCTGTTGAAAAATCCAAGCTGCTTGGGCCAAATCTCATTAAAAACGACACGACCCGAAGTGGTTTCAATTATTTTGGCTTCAGCATTTCCGAAGATTGTTTGCTTGCCGAAATCCGGGTTCTTAATCCTGATACGGTCATGTGCGCGAATGCTTCCTTCTGCCATTGCGAATTCTACCTCGGCCGCATCGGCAAAAAGCGGAAGCCGCTGGCCATCTTTGCCGGCGCCGCGAGGGTTTTGGGTAAGGTAGTAACAGCCCAGGGTGATATCCTGGGAAGGCGTCGTGATGGGCTTGCCACTGGATGGGGAAAAAATGTTATTCGGCGCGAGCATCAGCATGCGCGCTTCCATCTGGGCCTCGACCGAAAGCGGCACATGCACTGCCATCTGGTCCCCGTCAAAGTCCGCATTGTAAGCTGTGCAAACCAAGGGATGAATGCGAATGGCTTCGCCCTCGATTAACTGCGGTTCGAAAGCCTGAATGGACAACCGATGTAAAGTGGGCGCGCGATTGAGCAGCACCGGATGACCTTTGGTCACTTCATCGAGAATGTCCCATACCTCCGGCGTCTGACGCTCGATCATCTTTTTCGCGCTGCGCACCGTGTGCACGTAGCCCAGGTCTTTCAGCCGGCGGATAATGAACGGCTCGAAAAGCACAAGCGCCATCTTCTTCGGCAATCCGCACTGATGCAGCTTGAGCTCGGGGCCGATCACAATTACGGAGCGACCTGAGTAATCGACGCGTTTGCCAAGCAGATTTTGACGGAAACGTCCACCCTTGCCCTTGAGCATGTCGCTCAGGGACTTAAGAGGCCGATTCCCGGCGCCGGTTACAGCGCGACCGTGTCTGCCATTGTCGAACAAAGCGTCCACCGCTTCCTGCAACATCCGCTTTTCATTTCGAATGATGACGTCCGGCGTTTTGAGCATGAGCAGGTTTTTCAGCCGGTTATTACGATTAATAACCCGGCGATAAAGATCGTTCAGATCTGAGGTGGCAAAACGTCCGCCCTCGAGGGGAACCAGAGGCCGCAGATCCGGCGGAATAACCGGCAATACATCCAGAATCATCCATTCCGGACGCGCATGCGAATTTTGGAAGCCCTGGATGAGCTTTAGACGCTTCGCGAGTTTCTTGCGAATCTGTTTGCTCTTGGTGGCGCCCATTGCCTTCTCAAGCTCTTTGTTGAGCTTGTTGAGATCGATCTCGGCCAGAAGTTTTCTGATCGCTTCCGCGCCCATGCCCGCAACAAAATCTTCGCCGTACTGCTCCTGTGCCTCGCGGTATTCGACTTCGTTAAGCAGTTGTGTTTTCTGTAACGGCGTCTTGCCGGGATCGATGACGATGTAATCCTCGTAATAGATGACTCGTTCGAGCTGCCGGGCGCTCATATCCAGCATCAGCCCGATGCGCGAGGGCATGCATTTGTAAAACCAGATGTGCGAGACGGGTACGGCCAATTCGATATGACCCATCCGTTCACGGCGGACGCGGGCCAACGTAACTTCGACACCGCACCGGTCGCAGATGACGCCCTTATGCTTGATACGCTTGTATTTTCCGCATGAGCACTCCCAGTCGCGCGTGGGACCAAAAATGCGTTCGCAGAAAAGGCCTCCCTTTTCCGGTTTGAAGGTCCTATAATTGATTGTCTCAGGATTTTTGACTTCGCCTTTGCTCCACGAGCGCATCGTGTCACTCGACGCGACGCCAATCGCGACTTGATCAAAACCCACGGGCCGCTCTTCGCCCACTAACTCACGCCAGGAATGTTCGTTCATGTTTTTTCCAACTAATTTACAATTAAAAAATTATGCGACGCTCTCCAGAAACGTAGGCGGTTGGCCGCCGACCTTCACGTCGAGGCCCAGGCTCTGCATTTCTTTGATCAGAACGTTGAAAGATTCAGGTGTACCCGCTTCAAGCGAGTTATCACCCTTGACGATCGACTCATAAATCCGGGTCCGCCCCTGCACGTCATCGGATTTAACGGTGAGCAGTTCCTGCAAAGTATAGGCGGCTCCGTAAGCTTCCAGCGCCCACACTTCCATTTCACCAAACCGCTGACCACCGTATTGCGCCTTCCCGCCGAGCGGCTGTTGAGTCACGAGCGAGTACGGTCCTACCGCGCGAGCGTGAATCTTGTCCGCCACCAAGTGGCCGAGCTTCATCATATAGATGTAGCCAACCACCACTTCCTGATCGAAAGCATCGCCTGTTCGTCCGTCGAAAAGCTTTGCCTTGCCGCTTTCCTGCACCCAGGTGAATCCCTCCTTCTTCCGGGCGTCATGCAAATATTCACGAATCTGTTTTTCCTTGATTCCATCAAACACCGGAGTCGCGACCTTGAATCCGAGTGCCTTCGCGGCAACGCCCAGGTGTGTTTCGAGAACTTGTCCCACATTCATACGGCTTGGCACGCCTAATGGGTTAAGCACAATTTCAACCGGCGTTCCGTCTGCCAGGAAAGGCATGTCTTCTTCGGGAACGATGCGGGCGACAACACCCTTATTTCCGTGGCGCCCTGCCATCTTGTCACCGACGCTCAGTTTGCGTTTGCTCGCGATATAGACCTTGACCTGTTTGATGATTCCGGGATCGATATCGTCACCGCTTTCTACCCGGTCCATGGCGCGATCGCGTTCGAGCTCGAGCTCGGCGAACTTGTGTTCATATGCGCCGATGATTTCCCGGATCTTATTGCGGATCGGGCTCGGATCGATCTCGATGTGATCGTGCGCTGTCGCCAGCTTTCGCAACAGTGTCTTCGTGATTTTGCGATTGGCTGGAATAATGATCTCGCCGTTCTTGGCGTTGACGACATCGAGAGGAACTTTTTCGCCGAGCAGGACATTCGAAAGCGAGTCGGTCAATTGTTCGATGAGCGTCTCTTTCTTGCGCTTATGTTCTTCACTAATGGTTTTGAGTTGCCGTCTGGTTTCCGACGGCGTGAGTTTTTCGCGCGAAACTTCACGGCGGGACGAGACTTTTACATCCATCACAATCCCATAGGTGCCTGAGGGAACAGTAAGCGACGTGTCTTTCACGTCCGCTGCTTTCTCGCCAAAAATTGCACGCAGCAGGCGTTCTTCCGGCGCCAATTCGGTTTCGCTCTTCGGGGTGATCTTCCCGACCAGAATGTCGCCCGGTTTCACTTCCGCGCCGACCCGCACAACCCCATCAGGTCCGAGGTTGCGCAGAGCTTCTTCGCTGACGTTCGGAATATCGCGCGTGATTTCTTCGGGTCCGAGCTTGGTATCTCGCGCGCCGATTTCGAATTCATCGATGTGGATGGAGGTGTAAACATCCTCCTTGACCACTTTTTCTGAAATCATGATGGCGTCTTCGAAGTTGTATCCATTCCAAGGCATGAACGCGACGAGCACATTGCGTCCGAGAGCCAGCTCGCCGTAATCAGTGTTTGGACCATCGGCGATGACCTGACCCCGTTTCACGTGCTGGCCTTTGTGCACAATCGGCTTCTGGTTCACGCACGTGCCGGCATTTGACCGCATAAATTTGCGGAGTTCATAAACGTGAATCCCAGCCTCTGGATCAGTCTTGAGCTTCTTCTTACTCTCGGGAAAATGACCATCTTTCGTGACGACGATTTGGTCTGCTGTAACCGAAGCGACCTTGCCGCTGTCGGCTGCCAGAACGACCGCGTGAGAATCTCGCGCCACTTTGTCTTCCAAGCCCGTGCCCACCAGGGGCGCCTCGGAAACCACGAGAGGAACGCCCTGGCGTTGCATGTTAGAGCCCATCAGCGCCCGGTTTGCGTCATCGTGTTCGAGGAACGGGATCAGGCCCGCCGCCACCGATACAAGCTGTTTCGGCGAGACGTCCATGTAGTTCACCTTGGAGGGATCGACTTCGAGAAAGTCGCCACGGTAACGCACAGATACTTTTTCACCTGTGAAATGTCCGCGTCCATCAACAGGCGCATTGGCTTGCGCAACGAGAAAATTCTCCTCTCGATCAGCAGTAAGATATTCGATCTGATCGCTCACACGGCCCTTTTCCACCTTACGATAGGGCGTTTCGATAAAGCCGAACTCATTGATGCGGGCGAAGGTGCTCATCGAACTAATCAGACCGATGTTTGGACCTTCCGGTGTTTCAATGGGACAAATGCGCCCGTAATGGGATGGATGAACATCGCGCACCTCGAACCCGGCACGCTCCCGGCTGAGACCACCCGGCCCAAGAGCCGACAAACGGCGCTTGTGCGTTAACTCTGCGAGCGGATTCGTTTGATCCATGAACTGCGAAAGCTGCGACCGGCCAAAGAAATCGCGAATGACCGCACTGAGCGCCTTTGGATTGATAAGCTTTTGCGGGGTCATGCCGTCCACATTGATGTCGAACAGAGTCATTCGCTCCTTGACCAGACGCTCCGTGCGAGCAAGACCAACACGGCACTGGTTCGCCAGTAATTCACCAACGGTGCGCACGCGACGGCTACCCAGGTGATCAATATCATCAAGGGTGCCTTCACCCCGTCGCAGATTGATCAGGTACTTGATAGCAGCGATAAAATCTTTGTCGGTTAGGATCCGCTCGGTAGGATCAACGTTGATCCCGAGTTTTTGATTGATCTTGTAACGGCCGACCCGCCCGAGATCGTATTTCTTTGGATCAAAGAAGAGCCTTTTCAGCAAAGCACGCGCATTGGCCACAGTCGGCGGATCGCCAGGGCGGAGACGGCGGTAAATGTCCTTGAGCGCTTCTTCCTGGTCGTGCGCCGGATCTTTTCGAAGCGCCTTCACGATGGTGTCATCGTTAGAGATGTCGATCACTTTCACCTCGTGAATTTTAAGCCCCATGATCTGGCGGACGGTCGCTAGGGTGAGCGGTTCAAACGCGCGCGCCACAGTCACATCGCCGTCGCGGATCTCCGCAGTCAGCACTTTGGTGGCGAGCTTCTCTTCATCCAGTTTCTCGCTTAGCTTCAGGGTCTCGATGTTGTAAAAAAGCTTGATGACGTCTTCGTCAGATCCGTAGCCCAGGGCGCGCAGGAACGTGGTGGCAAGAAACTTCCGGCGCCTCTTGCGTCGGTCGAGATAAATGTAAAGCAGATCAGCCGTATCAAATTGGACCTCAATCCATGACCCCCGATCGGGAATGATCCGGAAACTGTAAAGCACCTTACCGTTTACGTGGACAGTAGATTCAAAGGCAATCCCCGGAGAGCGATGCAACTGACTTACCACTACGCGCTCTGCGCCGTTAATGACGAACGTCCCTTGGGGCGTCATCAGGGGGATTTCACCCATATACACTTTCTCTTCTTTCGTGCCTTTTTCTTCGCGCAATTGGAACGTGACGTGTAACGGCGCGCTGTAGGTCTGTCCTTCTCGCTGCGCCTCCAACGCGCTTAACTTAGGCTCCCCGATTTCATAGTGGCTAAAATCGAGCACCGCTTTTTCGTCATAGCTCTCGATCGGAAAGACCTCTTTGAAAACAGCCTGGAGACCTTGATTTTTTCGCTTTGAAAAAGGGACGTCCTTCTGAAGAAAATCAACGTACGAGTTGGCCTGAACCTCAATTAGATTCGGCGGTTCGATCCCTTCCCTGATGCTTCCAAAGTAAATACGTTCCGACATAAATCACTAGCCAAGAGTTAGGCCTCGCTACGTCCACGCACCAATCGTGGACGAAACGGGCAAGATTTTAGAGACTCAGCAACGAGCGAAGGGCACAAAAATGCACGCAAAACGGCGGTTTGTCAAATTAGCCACCGTTCGGCTGCCATTCTTGTGCTTTGCCGTTGAGCGCCGCGTTAAAAATAAGTTCTGCCTGCTTCTTACAAAAAAAGATAGTAGCCTAAAATTTCTGCTCCGCAAGGAAAATGTGCCACGGATGGTCCACACCCATCCTTCGGAATTATGGACGGCGACAAACAACCTCGACCTAGCGAGTCGTCGCGCTATTTGATTTCGACCTTTGCACCAGCGGCCTCGATCTTTTTCTTGATCTCGTCCGCCTCCTCCTTCGTCACGCCTTCCTTGATTGTCTTCGGGGCGCCTTCGACAAGCGCTTTTGCTTCAGCCAAGCCTAGTCCAGGCACCGCGCCGCGAACCTCCTTGATCACAGCAATCTTGTTCGCGCCCATTTCCTTCAAGATCACGTCGAACGTGGTTTTCTCTTCCGCCGCCGGAGCTGCCGCTCCGCCAGCTGCACCCCCCGCGGCTGGGCCCGCAGCCACTGCCACTGGTGCAGCTGCGCTCACACCCCACTTTTCTTCCAGTTGCTTGACCAACCCAGCAATCTCCAGCACCGATAGGTTGCTGAGTTGCTCCACCAATTTATCTGTGTCTGCCATTTTTATTTCCTCCAATTGCCGCTTCCGAAAGCTTTCGGAAAATTAAGGCCAATAGCCACTGGCCCGGACAGTTTTCGTTTCACTTCCCGACCCGCCATCGCGAGCGGAAAACTATTTTACGCCGCCGCTTGCGCGGCCGCGCCCTCCTTTGCTGCCTTCGCGTTCAATAGCCGCGCAAATGCGGAGCCCGGTTCGTTCAGTAATCGCACGAGGCGCGTTGCGGGAGACAAGAGCAGTCCCAGCAATTGCGCCTGCAAAACTTCGCGCGCTGGCAGGTCTGCCAGCGTTTCTAATTCTGCAGCGGAAAGAATCGCCCGATCAACAAATCCAATCTTCAGCGCGGCGAGCTTGAATTCGGCCGCGAATGTCTTGAAAATTTTTGCCACTGGCGCCACATCTTTGTCGCCTGTAACAACCGCCGTTTGACCAGTCAGCGTCTCGCCTGATTCCGGAAAACCGGAATCGGTGATGGCACGTTTGAGGAAATTGTTCTTCACGACGTGCACCTCCGCACCGGCCGGCGCCAGTCGGTTCCGCAACTCGCTAAAATCGCCAACTTTCATTCGCTGATAGTCGGTTACGAGGACGAACGGAGAGCGTTTCAGCTTCTCGGTAAGATCCAAAACAACGCTGGTTTTTTCTGGTCTCATTCTATTTCGATATTGTGTCTTTTAGACTACACACTCAAATACGGCGCTGGGTCAACGCGAACTCCGGGGGACATGGTCGCACTGATTGTCACGCCTTCAAGGTACCGCCCTTTCGCGCTGGCGGGACGAGCCCGAACCACTGCCTCGATCACCGCGTTTCCATTTTCCACAAGCGCATTTTCCTCGAATGAAAATCTTCCAACGGGCACCGCCACGTTGCCGTTCTTATCCAGCTTAAACTCTACGCGACCGGCTTTCACTTCCCCCACCGCTTTGGCTGTGTCGTCTGTGACCGTTCCGGTCCGCGGATTCGGCATCAGTCCGCGCGGCCCAAGCACCTTCCCCAATTTCCGCACCTCTGCCATCGCTGCCGGCGTTGCGATCGCAACGTCAAAATCCTGAAAACCTTCCTGGCACTTCTGAATTAAATCCTTCATCCCAACAAACTCCGCGCCTGCTTCCCTCGCTGCCTGTGCGGACTCGCCCTCGGCAAAAACCAGGACACGAACCTGTTTGCCGCTGCCATGCGGAAGGGGACAAGTCCCGCGAACCATCTGATCGGATTGCTTGGGATCAACACCAAGCCGGAATGAGACCGTCACGGTCTGGTCAAACTTAGTCGGCGGAAATTTTTTCAGCGTCGAGACGGCCTCGGGCAGACTGTAAGCCTTCGCGCGATCTACCTGTTGCGCGGCTGCGCGATAACGTTTGCTTCGATTTCTTTCCATGTCGGTGTGCAGTCCTATCGCCCCGGCCTCTTGAGAGAAAACACGGGGCTCCTGCCAAAATATTAAGCCGCTCAATCCTGCGGCGGACGGGAATCTTAGCGGCGATCCTCATCTTGTCAAAATCAACTTCCCTCCGCTAACCGCCGCCGGCGCATTAATCCACCGGAACCACAATCTCTCCAGGATCTATCTCTTTGGCAGCGTGGGCAGTGAGCGATCCCTTCCTGATGATTTTTCCCTCTTTCATGACAAACAGAACCCGCTCGGTCGCGGTGATATCGGTAGTCGGATCGCCTGGCATCGCAATGATGTCAGCGAATTTCCCTTTTTCCAGGGTTCCAGTTTTTTGCGCGATGCCAAAAAGCTCGGCATCATTGGCAGTTGCAGATATTAGCGCGTCGATTGGCGTCATTCCGAGATCAACCATCACCTTAAACTCTTTCGCGTTCTGACCATGTGGGAAAACGGCGGCATCGGTGCCGAAAGAAATTTTCACGCCTAATTTTACTGCGTTGCGAAACATGTCTGAGCGCGCAGCTGCTGCGGCTTTCGCTTTGACCTGCAATGCTGGTGGATAATTCTCCAGCTTGCTCATGATCCATTCGGTAGCCATCAGTGTTGGCGTCAGGAAGACGCCCTTGTTTTTCATCCGGGTCAGCGTTTCCGGTTTCATAAATGAGCCGTGTTCAATGGAATCAACGCCGGCCTCGATCGCTTCCCGGGCAGCTTGGTCGCCATGACAATGCACTGCCACTTTTTTGCGCAAGCGATGAGATTCATCAACGACTGCCGCCATCTCAGCCGCCGTCAATTGCGGGGTGTCCACTTCGTCTACTAAAGAAAGAACGCCGCCCGAGACTGCAGCCTTAATGACATCCGCGCCATTCTTGACTTCAAACCGCACTGCTTTTCGCGCGTCGTCCGGACTATCAATAATTCCATCCGTGTAATCCGGCTCACGTCCGAAAAGGAAATCACGAAATCCGCTGGTCGGATCGAAGTGACCGCCGGTGGCGCCGATTCCCTTGGTCGCCACCAACATGCGCGGACCAACGACTACTCCTTTGTTAATTGAATTTCGCAGGGCAACATCGACAAATTCGCGACTGCTCACGAATCGGCTCCCGAGATCGCGCACGGTAGTAAAACCTGCTTCGACAGTGTCCCGCGCATGCGCCGTGGCAATGATCGCCTGCTCGGAGACGTTGAGATCGAGCTCTCTCAGACGGCGCACATTGTAATCGCCGGAGTAATCTAGCGTCAGATGTGTATGTGCGTCCATGAACCCCGGCGCGAGCGTCGCGTCGCCCAGATCGATCACCTGCGCATCGCCTGGAACAGCCAGATTGTTGCCAACATCGACAATCTTATCGCCTTGAACGAGAACGACGCCATTTGGAACGAGTGATTTCGATTTTCCGTCGAACAAGCGCGCGGCTTTCAGCGCAATGACATTGTCAGCCGCCCGAACTGGAATCGCCCCAATGGCAAAGGCCAGGATTGCCGGAATAAGGCGCAACCATCGATCACAAGCCAGGACATTCATCCCCCGCGCATATAAAAGGTTCGCGCAAACAAAGCAAGAGTACACCGCGAAAATGACGAAGTCCGAATGAACAAGCGAAGCTTGAATCAGCGAATGGTAAATGAAAACTGTGCTACGGTTTCCGCGCTTTCGCCGTGCTTTCTGCCAAGCCCTGTTGCGCCGGAGCCAGATTCGGATCGAGAGCGAGCGCTTGTCTGAAAGCTGCCGCGGCACGCTCGTGCTGACCAAATAAGGCCAGATAGCGGCCGCGATTGACCAGCATCCGGGTGTACGCGGGCAACACCTTGAGGTTTACGGGGTCATCTTTCTCAAATCGCACGGTCCCGTCGGCCAGGCCGCGAGTCTGAAGATACAGATCTGGTGAATCGTGAAGACTCTGGTCGTCCACGAGATTGAAAACGAGTCCTTCCGGAACAAGTTGATATTTTTGGGTAAGCCATCGGGTCAGCTCGCCGTTAACTGAGTCGGACGAGAGCAAATCGTTCGTCATGTAAGCCGGCGCGACCCTGCTCTCATTTCTCACGATTGCCTGAATCATCTCTAAAAATGCCGTGCTAATCCTTTGAGTAAGCAATGCGTTCGTTTTAAACGCCTCAGGATCGCGCTCCCATTCTTTGAGGTTCTCAACAAACGCATCAATCTTGTCGCGCGATCGCTCGATCAAACCAGGATAAGCGTGGCTCAGGTAATCGAAATACCAGGAGCGCCGCAGAAGATTAATGTCCACGACCTTTACGTCGGGTCGGCGTTGTTCTATCTCCTGCGCATAGAACATCGGGGACGCGACCTGCCAATCGAGCGTGAGCAACAGGCCATTAGGTGCGATCGCGCTAAACAGATTCTCCACGTAATCGCGGGCAATGAAATAATGCCGTCGATTATTGAATGGCCAATTGCCGGCGAAAGCTATTGTGGACGTGAGCAGAACAGCCATCGCACCGACCAGATATGATCTCGTAACCGGCCCGGCTTTGGAGATGGCAAGCTGGATCAACCACCGGATACCAAACGCGGCGGCAATCGCGATCGAGATAAACACGGGCAAATAGTATGCATCTTTGTCCTCGGCGATTTCATAGCTGAGGTCGTACGCGAAATTGGCGATGACGATAAACAGGAGAAACCAGAAAGCTGTGCGGTCACGTTTGAAAGCGCTGCCAGCGCCTGCGAGCGCAAGGACGAGCGCCACGGGAAGCCAGGCCAAGCCGAATTCACGCAAAGCCAGTCTGCAGAATTCGACAAACTGTTCCCCGATTATGTTGGGCGTAAATGAGAGGAACACACGGTATTGCCGGCCGGTGATATGCCACCATATTTGTTGCAGCGAACGCGGATTGCCCCAATTAATAGCGGGTGAGTGCGACGCCGCAAGTGGCAGATATGTATAAACAGCGACTAGAGCGCTAATTGAAATCAGTGCAGCGTACATCAGGCGGCGACTCATGAAGAATCTGAGGCCTTCAGTCCTGTAGACGATGACGGCAACGGCCGGAAGTGTAAGCGCTACGGTAACGTGATGAACACCCAGCGCGAGCCCGAACAAGAGCGCAGCGACATAAAGCAAAGTGTCGTGGCGCGTCACCGGCGAAGCGATTCTGGCGTCTATCGCCGTGCCGAGATGCGCCCTATCTGCGACGATGCATCGCCGCCATCGAAGCATTAGAAAGAAGATGGCGACGATGAGCAGCGTATTCAGAGCATAGACCTCGGTGATCGTCGCATACGACCAAAGCGTGCGGGAGAACGCCATGAGCAAACCCGCGCCTAGCGCGGGCACGGCAAACAACAGGCGCGCAGGCCCCGATTCTTCAGCTGTTTTACTCTGCTGCGCGACTTTCTTTCGTCGCTTCGATGTGGCTAGATATGACGCGGTAATCGTCGATTCTGCCACCGTAAGCGTGAGCATCGCGCAAGCCAGCGCCGCAAAAAGCGCGGACGAAAAGTTAATCCGCACCGCAATGTTTCCAAAAGGCACAAGCGATGCGAGATGGGCGAGA
Source organism: Candidatus Dormiibacterota bacterium (assembly GCA_035472675.1). Taxonomy (GTDB): domain Bacteria; phylum Verrucomicrobiota; class Verrucomicrobiia; order Chthoniobacterales; family UBA10450; genus Udaeobacter. Next base: position 33,155 of record DATIOX010000232.1, on the reverse strand, counting down.
ATGATCCACAACGGAACGCCCGGCGGATGTGCGATTCCCAGGCCGCGAGCAACTACAATTAGCTCTCCGCTGTCAGTCAGAGTAACCGTCGGCGCGAGCGTCCAGCTATAAAGAAGCAGTGCGACCAAAAAGACGATGCCGGCACAGAATAGCTCGGCTCGGGAAAAAGAAATTGTTCCGGGATTTATTGGCATATCCGACTTTGACGCCGGGGCGCCGCTCGTAACCTTCTCCCGAGTTTTGGCTTTATGAGGTTGTATGTTCTTCGAAAGCTCGCGGGCCATGGCCTATCGTCTCGCAAACTCGCCTTCCTGCAAACGATGGCATGTTGCTTGCACCTCCTCCGATGGCCAGCCAACCAGAAGTGATCCGTAATCAACGTTCTTGCCTTCCTGCCCCTCCTCGCTTGAATCCGACAAGGTGAAATTCCGAACTTCTTCGCTAGCCACGATTATTTCGTTGGCGTCGATCCTGGCTGCGACACTGTGCGCGCCTTTTGCCGCAACGGTCGTCGCGCAAACCCCAAGCCCAAGACCATCGCCGTCGCAACCGCCGGCCGACTACGACCTTCGCTGGGGCGTGAAAATCCCCATGCGCGACAAGGTCGAACTGAACGCGACATTGTATCTGCCGAAAACGCCGGACGGATCGTTACCGAAGACGCCGGTAGTCTTCACACTCACGCCTTACATCTCAGATACGTACCACGCGCGCGGCGCCTACTTCGCGTCGCATGGATACGCATTCGCGCTTGTCGATGTTCGCGGTCGAGGAAATTCCGGCGGTGAGTTCGAACCATTTGCGAACGACCCGCGCGATGGCTACGACGTCGTCGAGTGGCTGGCCAAGCAACCGTTTTGCGATGGCAAGATTGCAATGTGGGGCGGTTCCTACGCAGGATTCGATCAATGGGCGACGGCGAAGGAATTCCCGCCACATTTGGCGACAATCGTTCCCGCTGCAGCCGCTCATCCGGGACTCGATTATCCTTCGACCCAAAACGTCGGTCTAACGTACGACATGCAATGGTACACGCTCACCAGCGGGCACGCTGCGCAAGACAATCTTTTTGCCGATCAAAAATTCTGGCGCACAAAATTCCTGGACGCTTACAAGAAACACTTCCCGTTTAAATCGCTCGATTCGTTTGTCGGAAATCCCTCGCTCAATTTTCAACGCATCCTCAAACACCCGGTAGTCGATGCGTACTACGACGCGATGGTACCGACCGGCGAGCAGTTCCAGAAGATTACGCTGCCAATTTTAACAATCACTGCCCAATACGATGGCGATGAATTGGGCGCCCTATCCTATTACCGGGATCATCTGGCAAATGCCTCTCCAGAAGCGCGCGCGAAACATTTTCTGGTCATTGGCCCATGGGACCACGCGGGGACGCGCACGCCTACGGATGAAGTCGCGGGCGTAAAGTTCGGACCTGCGGCCGTTATCGATCTTAACGATCTCCATCGGCAATGGTATGACTGGACAATGAAGAGCGGGCCTAGGCCGGAATTTCTCAAAAACCAGGTCGCTTACTATTTGCTCGCGCCGGGAAACAGCGGCGCAAACGGAGAATGGAAATACGCCGATAGTTTCGAAACCCTCGTCGCAAACCCTCAAAGTTTTTATCTTGATTCCAGAAACGGGGATGCGAATGGCGTCTTTCGTTCCGGCTCGCTTACTGAAAAGCGGGCCAACGAGGGTTCGGACACATTCATTTACGATCCGCTGGATACCACGCGCGGCGAAACAGTTGATGGGATCGATCCGAAAGAAAAAACGGCAGGCATCGATCAAACGTATGCGTTGAGCATCGGCAAGGACGGTTTGGTGTACCACACGGAGCCGGTGCCTAAGGAAACGCCGCTCATAGGCTGCCCGGCGGTAACGTTATGGGTATCAATCGACACGCCCGATGTCGATCTCTCCGCCAATCTGTACGAAATCCAGCCCGATGGCACAAGCATCGCGCTTTGGAGCGATATTCGCCGCTTGCGTTATCGTGAATCATTGCGTGAAGGGAAATTGGTCAAGCCGGGCGAAATCGTTCGCTGCGACTTCAATCCCGGGTTGTTTGTCGCGCGCCGTTTGATGAAAGGTAGTCGGCTGCGGCTTGTCATTTCTTCGCCAAATTCCATCCACCTGGAGAAGAATTACTGTTCGGGCGGAGTCGTCGCGGAAGAGACGTCTAAGAACGCGCGCACCTGTCACGTGCAGGTGTATCATGACGCGACCCATCCCGGCACGATTCACCTTCCGCTGCGATGATGCGCCGCGTTCTGGGAATTTTGGTGCTCATGGGCACCTCTTTGCTGCTTGGGACACCAGCCCGAGGCGCTTCGGAAATTGTTATCGCAATTCGTTATCTGCAGGCGGAGGAAACGAGCCACTCCCATCTCTATCTGTTTCGTGAGGACGGAAAACTGGTGCGGCAATTAACGAATGATAACTCTGGACAAGATTCCGCTCCAATTTTTGCGCCTGATGGCAGCATGATTGTCTTCACACGCGAAAGATCCAATAACACTCGCGAATTTTGGGGCATTGATCCACTCGGCAAAGCATTGAAAAAATTGGAGATTGAGCCGGATTGGTATGTCGCTGCCAAAAGCTCGCCGTATTTCACAAATGTCGAGTCTGAGGAATCGGCATCTCCAAACTCATCAGCTTCACGTGAGGAATCTGTATCCCCCACCGCCACGCCAATACCCACTTACAAATCGCCTGATGGTTCTGTCGAATTGATCTTACGCGAAGATCCAAACGACGAAGACGATCAGATCGACGGGCCGAGTCATGGAAAACATTACCTGTTCCGCGATTTAAAAACGGGAGCAGAGACGGAATTTGAAAAACTGCCCGGGTTTTACGGCGTCTATGGTTTGCTGCACGACAGCCATGATAAAGACCAACATTTTCTATTCGATGGACGGTTGCACCTCGCATTTTTCGATCTGCACTTGAACAGCACTGATGGTGACACCGTTTTCGCGCTCGATCTAAACGGCCCACGTCTTGTGAGGCTATCACCTAACTGGGCTGCTCCAATTCCGCTTCCCGGCGAAGCAGCTTTCCTCACGTTTACAGAAAATCGTTATGTTCCCATCGCTGGCAGCAAGAAGACGGCAAACTGCTCCTACATGGAACACTGGGACGAAAAACTGAACAAGATTCGTTATGCGCGCGAAAAATCCGCCGCGCTCTGTTACGGCGCGTCGATGTATCGGCCCGGCAAGAATCCTGGCGTGATCACCCTGCGGCGTGGCGCTGATTAATTGGCCATGAAGAAAAGCTGGGCGGGAGTTTTTCTTTTTGCGGTGTTGTTAATCGATGCTTCGGCTGAAACCGAGTCGCTGGACAAATTGGCGAACGATTTCTGGGCGTGGCGCGCCAAATATGCGCCGTTTACTGGCGATGACGTGAACCGAATCGAACGGCCAGGAGGAGTTCGCGATTGGTCGCGATCCAGCATCGATAGCCAGCGAAAAGATCTGGGTGAATTCGAAGCGCGCTGGAAAAAACTGGATGCAAACACTCGGCCGATCCAGCAGCAGGTTGACTATCGCCTGATCGGTTCAGCCCTGACGCGGGTTCGCTGGGAACTGGACATTAATCCACGCTGGAAACGCGATCCGAATTTTTATATCGCGCAGACGCTCACGCCGGTGGTCGAAGCGCTGACCGCACCCGGGCCGTATGACGCAACACGTAGCCGGGAAATTCTCACACGCATCGAAAATATTCCTTCGATCCTGCAACAAGGCGTCATGAACCTGGATAAGCCTCCGGCACCATTTGCCACAGTGGCAATTGAAGGGCTGAAGAATATTCGGCCGCGTCTGCGCCAAATGGCAACGGCATTGCTGAAATCCACAACTCTCAAGGAGCAGGAGTTGCACAGCGCGACTGATAGCGCGGCGAATGCGCTCGACCGTTTTCGCGAAAAACTTCGAGTAATGTTGCCGTCGCTGCCAAATGAAATGGCCCTCGGGCGCGACGCCTACGTATTTTTCCTCAAGAATGTCGCGCTGATGCCCTATTCGCCTGAAGAACTTCTGGCGATGGGCAGACAGGAATGGAACCGCGCAGTCGCTTTCGAGGCATTCGAGAAAAACCGTAACAAGAATGTGCCGCCGCTTAAGATCGCCGACAACATTGATGATTGGATCAAGGATGCGGCAGCGAAAGAACTTCAAATCAGAAAATTTCTCGAGGACCACAGCATCCTGACCGTCCCCAACTGGGTTCAGCATTACACGCTGCGTGCGATGCCGGAATATTTGCGTGCGTTGCAAGGCTTCGGCGAGATGGACGACTTCACGTCGCCATCGCGGTTGAATGAGAATTGCATTCGCTACGTGACCGAGCCTTCAGGAAAGCTCGGTTACTTCTGGCAGGCAACGGCGGAAGACCCGCGGCCAATCATCGTTCACGAAGGAATTCCCGGCCACTATTTTCAGCTGTGCCTTTCATGGGAACATGATGACCCGATCCGGCGGCATTACTACGACTCGGGGGCAAACGAAGGGATCGGCTTTTACGCAGAAGAAATGATGTTACAAGCTGGCCTGTTCGACGACAGCCCGCACACGCGCGAGATCATTTACAATTTTATGCGACTCCGCGCTCTGCGCGTGGAGGTGGATGTAAAACTCGCGCTCGGCGAATTCACGCTCGACCAAGCCGCCAAATATCTACAGGAGAAAGTTCCGATGGACGAACAGACGGCGCGTCAGGAAGCGATCGCCTTCGCAACCGGCCCGGGTCAGGCCATTACCTATCAGATCGGCAAGTTACAGATCATAAAATTCCTCGCCGACGGGCGGATGCTGGAGGGCGGAAAATTCAATCTGCGCTCTTTCCATGATTTCGTCTGGAAAAACGGCAGTGTGCCAATCGCGCTGCAGGAGTGGGAACTTCTCGGCGAGGCAAGCAGTGTTCCGAAGTAGCGGCTGATCTAATCGACGATTTCGAGGCCCATTTGACGCGCGGTGCCGGCAATCATGCGGAAAGCCGCTTCGTCATTGCGCGCGTTCAGGTCTTTGCGCTTGGTGTTCACGATGTCCATGACTTGTTTGCGCGTGACCTTGCCAACCTTGGTTTTGTTAGGCTCTTTGGAACCGGCGGCGATGTTGGCCGCTTTCTTCAAAAGGATCGCGGCGGGCGGACTCTTCGTGATGAATGTGAACGATTTGTCTTTGTAAACGGTGATGACGACCGGGAGAATGTCGCCGGCTTGTTTTTGAGTGGCGGCGTTAAATTCCTTGCAGAACGCCATGATGTTGACGCCACGCGGACCGAGCGCCGTTCCAACCGGCGGCGCAGGGTTAGCTTGGCCTGCGGGAATCTGGAGTTTGATTTCAGCTACTTTTTCTTTTGCCATTTCGAAAAGTTGTTAGTTGAGAGTTGATTATTGATAGCTGTCTATCTTAACCACGTTCCACCTGCCAGTATTCCAATTCCACCGGAGTTGCGCGACCGAAAATGGTGACGGAGACGCGAAGTTTGCCGCGTTCGGGATCGATCTCTTCGACGATTCCGGTCTGGTTTTGGAACGGGCCGTCAGCGACCTTCACCGATTCGCCGACTTCGAAGCTGACTTTCGGTTTCACCTTTTCTTCGCGCTCTTTCATTTGCGCGAGCATGCTGTCCACCTCTGATTGTCGCATCGGGATCGGTTTGTCCTTAGTGCCGGCAAACCCAATCACGCCGGGTGTGTCGCGGATGAAATACCAGGTGCGCCCGACCAGCTGATTGTTCTCGTCGAGCAAATGCATGTTAACAATCAGATAACCGGGAAAAAATTTCCGGGTCGTCTCGCTCTTCTTCCCTTTCTTGATTTCCGAGACGCGCTCAGTCGGGACGAGCACTTCGTAAATTAGATCGCCCATTTCTTCCGTTTTGACGCGCTTCAAGATATTCTCGCGCACTTTGTTTTCCTGACCGGAAAGCACATGCACGACGAACCATTGATCTTTCCCTGCGAGCGTTTGTGCCATAATCAGTGCAACCGCGTGAAAAAGTGGACGACGTTCACCAAAACGAGATCGAAAAGCGCGACATATCCACCGAGCAATAACATTGCGATAACGACCACAACAGTCGAGTCACTCAGTTCCTTGTACCGGCGGAATCCTTTCTCTTTCGGGTCCCAAGGCCAGGAGCATTTCTGCAGCTCGACCTTCACTTCGCTGAAGAAGTTTTTAACTTTCGTGATCATCTAAATCAAAACAACATCCAACATCCAACGCTCAACGTCCAACTTACAGATCTGCTGTCGTTTCGAATTCAGAGTTCGATATTGAAACGTTAGGCATTCGCAGTCTGTTTAACCACGCCAGGAGGGACTCGAACCCCCAACCGACGGTTTTGGAGACCGCTACTCTACCAATTGAGCTACTGGCGTTCTTAATCTTCCTCTTCCGCTTCCTCTTAATCTCCTCTTCCTTCGTCATCCACTCAAAAAAGCAGAGTGACAGCTAGAGGAAGAATTTTAATCCAGAATATCGCTCACGCGACCGGCGCCGACCGTCTTGCCGCCTTCACGAATGGCGAAGCGAATCGTTTTTTCCATCGCGATTGGCGTGATCAGCTCGACTTCGATTGAGATGTTGTCGCCGGGCATGACCATTTCTACGCCTTCAGGCAACTTAACGGTGCCAGTCACGTCCGTAGTACGGAAGTAAAACTGCGGCCGGTAATTGGTGAAGAATGGGGTGTGACGTCCGCCTTCCTCTTTACTCAGCACATAGACTTCCGCCTTGAATTTCTTATGGGGCGTAATCGAACCAGGCTTCGAAATCACTTGGCCACGCTCGACTTCTTCCTTCTTTAAGCCGCGCAAGAGAACGCCGACGTTATCACCCGCGCGCGCTTCATCGAGAAGTTTGCGGAACATTTCGATGTCGGTCGCAACCGTCTTTGCGGTAGGACGAATCCCCACTAGCTCGACTTCCCCCATTTTCTTGAGAATACCGCGCTCCACACGCCCCGTCGCGACAGTGCCGCGGCCTTCAATGTTGAATACGTCCTCGATAGGCATTAGGAACGGCTGATCGACCGGCCGCTCGGGGACCGGGATGTAATCGTCAATGGCCTCGACGAGGGCGAGCACTTGTTTTTCGGCGTCGGCGTCTCCATTAAGCGCCTTGAGGGCGCTGCCTTTAACAATCGGGATTTTATCTCCCGGAAATTCGTACTGCGTCAGGAGATCGCGCACTTCCATCTCTACGAGATCGAGAAGCTCCGGATCATCGACCATATCGACCTTGTTCAGGAACACGACAATCGAGGGTACACCAACCTGACGCGCCAGCAGGATATGTTCGCGCGTTTGCGGCATGGGTCCATCCGCTGCCGAGACAACCAGGATGGCGCCATCCATTTGCGCCGCGCCTGTGATCATGTTCTTGACGTAATCGGCGTGGCCGGGGCAATCGACGTGTGCGTAGTGACGTTTGTCGCTCGAGTACTCCACGTGGGCCGTGTTAATTGTAATGCCACGCTCTTTTTCTTCCGGAGCGTTGTCGATCGACTCGTATGCGCGTACCTCGGCCATGCCCTTCTTCGACAGCACCATAGTAATCGCTGCCGTCAGGGTTGTTTTGCCGTGGTCCACGTGACCGATGGTGCCGACGTTCACGTGCGGCTTGTCGCGTTTAAATGCTTCCTTAGCCATTTCAATTCTCCTGGTTAACTAAACTGTCTTATTTTTCTGTAATTGTCTGCTGTCGGTCCTGAGGCTGCTCTAGAGCCCATGACCGGGATTGAACCGGTGACCTCGTCCTTACCAAGGACGTGCTCTACCAACTGAGCTACATGGGCTGTTCTTCGCCAGCCCAGCGCCTCCGCGGCAACCCGAGCGGCAAACCGGTTTCGCCTCCTGCCAGAGATTCAAAAGTCCCAAAGCCGCGTCAAATTTGCAATTTGAACGACCATGGGACCGCCTCGTTCCAGCAAAAAGCGTCCGCAAGCTAACCGCGCTCATTGTCGTGTCAAAGAAATTTCTTGTTGGGAACGGCGCATTTCGCATGGGCTGTAGAGTGCGCTGTGCTCAGCGCATCCAGCCAATACCCGCAACAACAGCTCAGCTGGCAGCGGACACTAGGGCGTCCGAAAACTCACCGGATTCTGCTGCTGGTCTCTTGGGCTTTTCCTCGCGTAAGCAATCGCCCGATGATAGCGATGATAATGAGAACTGCGATTGCGATCCCAACATTGAGCGGCGTGATCAAACTCGGGCTGGGCGTGGGAGTGGGAGTAGCGGAAGGAGGGGGCGGTGCGTTTTTCGCTACGAGCATTCCCTGCACGTATTGTAAACGCTGAACGGTGTCATAGTCGTCCGGTTTTAGCTTTAACGCCGCCTGGTAATCGGCGACGGCCTTCTCATACTGCTGCAAGGAAGTGTAAGTCGCGCCTCGCTTCACCAAGTGCTCGGCATCGTTTGGGTCCTTCTCGATCAACAATGTGTAGTCCCCTACGGCCGCGTCGTAGTTCTTCAGGTTCCGGTTTGCCCAGGCGCGGCGGTCATAATTTTGTGGGTCATCTGGTTGTTTCTGGATTGCGGTTGTGAAGTCAGCGACCGCTTTGTCCCATTGGTTGAGACCGATCTCAGCAAAACCGCGAAATTTGTACGCGAAGGCGTCATCTGGCTTGAGTTCGATTGCCTTATCGAAATCTTGCAGCGCTGCATCGAACTGATTTTGCATTACAGCAGTCATGCCGCGCTCGCGATAGGCGACTTCATCCTTTGGAGCGACTTCGATCGCCTTTGAAAAATCAGCGTACGCGTCGGGCAGACGGGGGGGATTGCTGGCACGATACGCCGTGCCTCGGTTAGTGTAGCCGCGCGGATCTTTCGGATTCGTTTCAATCACCTTTGTAAATTCGGCAACGGCAGCGTCGAAATTTTTTTGCTCAGCGAGCTCGATCCCTCGCTGCATGTGGCTCGCGGCCCCCGCTGCTGGTTTGGCTGGTTTGGCCAGGCACACGTGACTGCCTGCAAAACAGAGAAGTGACGCGGTTGCAATGATAATTGTTCGCTTGTTCAAGATATTCATTCTCCTTTTAGCCTAACTGTTGAGCGATTTATGCTTGTAGGCGAGCAAATTAACGTGCGGACCGCCTAAATGAACCAAACAAATTCGATTGCAAGATTCGTCGATCGACAACGTCGCACCAGCCTGTCTGAAGGCTACGCTGCTGTCTTTGCCACCGTCCTTATTTGGTCCACGCCATCGTTATTCATGTATTATTTGAATCGCTATTACGATCCGTGGGCACAGAATTTTTATCGTTATTTTGTCGCCTGTCTCGCCATTGCACCGCTCGTGTTTTATCGGGTCCACCGAGGCGGGCCGGGGATCGACCTGCGCGCCGTTGGGCTTTGTCTTCTACCCTGTCTGCCGAACGTCGTCCATCAAGTGACGCAAGTGATGGCTCTCTTCTACATGGGCCCCGGTGTCTATACGATTTTCATTCGCTCTTCGGTCATTTTTACCGCACTGCTCGCGCTTGCATTTTTTCCAGAAGAACGCATCGTCATTCGGCAATGGAAATTTCAAGCCGGCACTATGCTTGGTTTAATCGGCGCCTTCGGCGTGATCTGGTTCCAGCCCAACGTCCAATCACAGGAGCGACATATCGCGTTGCCTGGATTACTCATTGCTTTTGCCGCCTCATTTTGTTGGGCGCTCTACGGTGTTTTGATTAAGCGCCCATCGGCTCAGCTAGGGTCGATCCGCAGTTTTGGTTTGGTCAGCTTCATCACTTCCGCGCTGCTTCTTCCGCTCACCCTCGTGTTTGGCAAAATCGATACGCCTCTTCACGCGGGCGCGGACGTGAACGTGATTCTGGTCATTTCGGCCGTGACCTGTATCACGCTCGCCCACGTTTTGTATTATGTGGCAATCCACCAAATCGGAGTCGCGCTCGCCCAAACCCTCCAGCTTCTATCTCCCGCCGGCGCCATGGGACTCTCCGCCTGGATTTTTCACGAACGCCTCACCCATGCGCAACTCTGGAGCGCGGCGATTCTGCTTCTGGGCGCATTTCTCGCAATGCGCGTGAAACCGATCGCCACTACTGAAACGGCAGAGAACATCTGACCAAAGTTAAGCGTTAGCAGAAAGGATGACGCCCAGTGCGACGTTAACAACGATGTCATTCCCGGCGTTTTAACATTTCGGAATGCTTGATACTGGACACTCCGCGCGGGATTGCGTTATCCAGTAAGGAGAATCGAGCATTCAGCATCCGCTTCCGTCCCGTGAATCTCAAAAAGTATCTTCGGACCCGGCAAAAAGTGATCGACCGTGCGCTTGATCGGTATCTGCCGAAAACGAGCACGAAACCTGTCACGCTCCACAAGGCCATGCGGTACAGTCTTTTTGCCGGAGGCAAGCGATTGCGGCCGATCCTTTGTCTCGCCGCGGCTGAAGCCTGTCGCGGCAACGTCGACAACGCGCTTCCCCTGGCCTGTGCCGTCGAATGTATCCACACGTACTCGCTGGTGCATGACGACCTTCCCAGCATGGATAACGATGATTTCCGACGTGGCCGCCCCACGTGCCACAAAGTCTTTGGCGACGGCATTGCCGTACTGGCGGGAGACGCGCTATTGACGATCGCGTTTGAAATTGTTTCGAAAGCGAAACCGGCGCCACGCTACGATATTTCAATCTTATTGCGCGAAATCGCGGTTGCGGCCGGGAGCCAAAAACTGATAGCTGGTCAAGTGGCCGATCTCGAGGCAGAAGGCAAGAGAGTTAAGCGAGATCAGTTGCGATTCATCCACGAGAACAAGACCGCAGCCATGTTGAAAAGCTCGATTCGCCTCGGTGCAATGAGCGCCAACGCAGACGCCAGGAAACTTTCCGCAATCACACAGTTCGGGGAGCGGCTTGGTCTCGCTTTCCAAGTCATCGACGATATCCTCGATGTAACGCAAACCTCGGAGATACTGGGCAAGAGCGCCGGCAAAGATGTCGCGGCAAAAAAAGCGACTTATCCTGCGGTGATTGGCTTGGAGAAATCACGCGCTGAAGCCAGACGGCTCACGCGCCGGGCGCACGATGCTCTGTCCGTGTTTGGGGAAGACGACGCTGAAGCGCTTCATGCGCTGGCAAATTATCTTCTCGAACGCGAGTACTGAGTGGTAGGGGCGGCTCGCCGAGCCGTCCGCGGCGCGCCCGGCGCTCGCGCCCTACTTCGCCAGCGCCAGATTTGGGTCGATCTCCTCGGTTACATGGGATTGAAATCCGGCGGCCAATCGCAATAACCCGGCAAACGCGATCATGGCCGCGTTATCCGTGCACAGCCATGGCCCGGCATTTTTGAATTCAAATCCGCTGTGCAGGCATGCCTGGCCCAATTGCCTTCGCAATTCCTGATTGCAACTGACCCCACCGCTAACCGTCACAAGATTGACGTGGTATTTCCGCGCTGCTGAAATCGTCTTGCGCACCAGGACGTCGATAATCGCCTGCTGAAAGGAAGCGCAAAGATCGGCGAGAAAGTCGCCCTTTAACTTCGGCAGCAAATAGCGGACGGCAGTTTTCAACCCGCTAAAACTAAAATTCTCCGAATCGAGCATGCTGCGCGGCAAATCAAAACGCTTGGGATCACCGCTTCGAGCATGTTTTTCGATCTCCGGTCCGCCCGGATAACCGAGCCCAAACATCTTGGCGACCTTATCGAACGCTTCGCCGGCGGCATCATCGACGGTTCGGCCGATTAATTGATAATCGCTGAGGGCACGAACGAAGATCAACATCGTGTGTCCGCCGCTCACGATCAGCGAAACATTTGGGTGGATTTGGTTTTTGTTCTCAACGCCTCCAAAAAAAGGTGAGAGCAAATGTCCTTCGAGATGATTGATAGCAAGATAGGGTTTGCCAAAGCCGATCGCCAATCCTTTGGCAATCGATGCACCGATCATCAGCGAGCTCGCAAGACCAGGTCCGCTGGTTGCGGCAAATGCGTCGATCTCCGACAAACCAATGTTTGCTGAACTTGCAGCGCGATCGAGCAGCCGCGGTGCGTAGATAAGGTGATTTCGCGACGCGATCTCAGGCACGATCCCACCATATTTTTCATGCGCAGCGATTTGCGATGCCACTTCGCTGGCAAGCAAGTCCCACGCTGAATCGCCGTTGCGTCGCCGCAAGATCGCGACGCCGGTTTCGTCGCAGGAAGTTTCAAGCGCCAATACCGTCATGCCAAGCCCAGTCGAGACGTAATCTCAAATGACGAAATCCGAATGACAAATGACGAATGAAGCTCGAATACCGAATGACGAAAAATATCAGCTGTGCGCGCATTTGGAACTTCGTCATTCCTTCGTCATCCGACATTCGTCATTGAGCCAAAGCAATTCCTAGCCGAGTCGGGTTCCTAGCCAGATTTTCGCTCGAAACCCCAAAGGAACGACCGTGCCTATTTCTTTACCGCTTGTGCTTTCGGCGCGTTCTCTTGCGCGTAAATCATGACGCCCTTGAGCGCGTCGATTGCCCGCAGCATCTGCGGGTCTCTCGCCTTGATGATGCTTTTGTCGTCCTCGGGTTTCATATTTCCCGTATTTCGCAGTGCAAAGAGAGAACGCTCCTGCTCGGCAGTCATGGCAACACGAATATTAGGTTCCACGCCATTGCCCTGAATCACCTGTTTGCTCGGCGTGTAGTATTTTGCTGTCGTAAAACGCACCGCCGAGCCGTCCGGCAATTGCATGACATTCTGCACGGAACCTTTTCCAAAGGTTGTTTCACCGACAAGCACGGCCCGATGCAAATCCTTCAGCGCTCCGGCAACGATCTCGGCTCCGCTTGCGCTGCCTTCATTGATCAACACTACCATTGGAAAACTCGGGCGCTCCTTCTTCGCGCCGGAAGTTGAATAATCATGTTGTTGCGAAGCAACCCGGCCCTGCGTTGAGACGACTTTCGTATTGGGCGGCAGGAACTGCGCGCAGACATCGACCGCGCTATTCAGCAGACCACCTGGATTGTTCCGTAGATCGAGAACGAGCGCCTGTATCCCTTGCTTCTGCAATTCATCGAGCGCTTTCGCTAGTTCGTCAGAGGTCGGCTCGTTGAACTGTACCAACCGAACATAACCGATCTTGTATGGGCCGGTCAGCTCCGGGTCGAGCAATCTCGCTCCCTTAACACTTTGGATTTTGATCTCGGCACGTTGCAGTGTGTATTCCTTGATTTCTTTGGTCGAAGGCCGCAGCAGCGTAAGGGTAAGTTTTGCTCCGGCAGGTCCGCGCAAAACATTGATAGCGTCCTGTAGATCCATTCTTTCGGTTGAAATGCCGTTGATGCGCAAGATCTGGTCGCCGGAGAGAATTCCAGCCCTAGCCGCAGGTGTGTCCTCCATCGCGGTAATCACTGTAGGCAGGCCGTTTTTCATCGAGACCTCAATCCCGAGGCCATTGAAACGACTCCGCGTGTCGTCCTGCATATCGCGAAAATCGTCCGGATCCATGAACTGGCTATGTGGGTCCAGCGAGGAAAGCATCCCCTTCATCGCCGCGTTGATGAGATCATGGTAGCTAGTCTTGTTCTCATCCACGTAATCCTGCCGGATCAATTCGAGCGCTTTTGCGAAAATTGAAATTTGCGCGTAGCCGTTATCCTCTTCACTCTTTCCCGGCTGTTCTTCCTGCGCGAACAGCGCTGGGAGAAGACCCAGCAGGAGACAAGCCAACAACGGCAAAATCATGAAGCGCCTCATACTTCGACCCCAGCTCGAAAAACAGGCTCACCATCGCTCACGGCGAATTTTTGGCAACATCCAACGCAAGCCGTTGTCTTAATGTTCCGTCGCCAATGAAACCAGTCTCTCGCGTCAAGGCTATCTCGTTCATTCTTTTGCTCGCCGCGCTCTGTCTCTTCCCTGAAGGCATTCGAGGTTTCGCTGCGGAAGCGGAAGACGGCGAGTATGAGGCCGTCGCCGAGGAATACATTAAAGGTTATCTAGGCGCTCACCCTTTGGAGGGGACCGCTCTCGGGCTTCATGAATATGATGGTAAAATCAATGACTACAGCCGCCTTGCGCTGGATGCCGAGGTTTCGCGGCTACGGCGCTTCGACGATCGGCTGAGCAAGTTCGACCCGGGCAAACTGAGTCCCCGCCAAGCCATCGATCTGCGAATTCTCCAGGCTACAGTTAAGAAGGACCTCTTTGAAATGCAGGACATGTCGGTATTCGAGCGGAATCCCATGGTCTATGCGCGCGCTGCCGATGTGAATGTTTATGTCAAAAGGAATTTCGCGCCGCTCTCGGATCGCGTTCGCAGCTTGGTCGCGATCGAATCTCAAATCCCAAATATCCTCATCGCGGGGAGGACAAACCTCAATGAAGTCGTTCCCAAACCTTATGTGGAACTCGCCATCCAGATCGCAAAAGGTTCCGCGGATTTCCTGAAGAAGGATCTCGTTGCCGCCGTCGGCAACCTCAAGGACGAACAGCTTCGCGTCGCCTTTCATGAGGCCAATCGCAAGGCGGCAAATGCACTTAACGATTATGCAGCATGGCTGGAGCGCGAGAAACTTCCGAAAGCCTCGCTCGATTTCGCCTTGGGCGAAGAAAAATTCGGGCGTTTCCTGGCGCAGACCGAACTCGTCGATCTTGCTCCGCAAAAAATCCTCGAGATTGGAATGACACAATTAAAGGCGGAACAGGAAGCGTTCGCCGAAGCCGCAAAAAAAATCGATCCCAACAAGGCGCCGATCGAAGTTTTCAAGCAAATCCAAAGCGAACATCCCACACCGCAAAATCTCATCCCCGACGTGGCCAAAGATCTGGACAAAATTCGCAAATACGTCTTAACCCGTCGTTTGGTTAGCATCCCATCTGATGTCCGAGCGAAGGTGAAGGAGACACCGCAATATCTCCGAGCCACGTCTTTTGCCTCGATGGACACACCCGGTCCATTCGAGAAACGCGCCAACGAGGCGTATTACTACGTCACGCCCACGGAGAACGACTGGCCGGAAAAACAAAAAGAAGAATGGCTCACCGCCTTCAATTATTACACCTCTGATGTCGTCTCGATTCACGAAGCTTACCCTGGTCATTATGTTCAGTTCCTATGTCTGAACGCATCGCCAGCGAGCAAGGTTGAAAAAATCTTTGGCAGCTACGCGTTCGTCGAAGGATGGGCGCATTACTGCGAAAAAATGATGCTCGACGAAGGCTACGGCACTTCCACCAACTCTACCCCCAGCGAAGACGACGTGAAACGCGCGGCTAAATATCGCATGGCTCAGGCGGACGAAGCGCTGCTCCGTCTCTGCCGGTTATGTGTGTCGATCAAGATGCACACGCAAAAGATGTCGCTCAACGAGGCAACCAAGTTTTTTCAGGAGAATTGTTATTACGAGGAAAAACCGGCGCGCTCGGAAGCGATGCGGGGCACTTTCGATCCCGGTTATCTCAATTATACCCTGGGCAAATTGCAGATTTTGAAGTTGCGCGACGATTACAAAGCCCAGCAGGGCGACGATTTCTCACTGCAAAAATTCCACAACGAGCTGCTCAATCACGGTATGCCACCCATTCGCCTCCTTCGCGAAATCATGCTCAAAGACCAGAGCAAATGGGACCAAGTGTTGTGAACAAAGGTAAAAGTTAAAAAGCTACAAAGTTTGGCCGCTAAGCAAGGACCTCCCTTTTAACTCTTTAAACTTTGTACTCTTTTAACTCTTCACCACGGAATCTCTTTCCGATCACGCAAAAATTTTCCAGTCAGCTTCTGAGGCGCATCGGCAGCAAGCCATACAATCGTCTCCGCGCCTTCCTCCACTGAGCGGGTAGCGCCCTGGCCGCCCATATCCGTTCGTACCCACCCGGGGCAAACGGAATTCACGGCAAATTTCGGCAATGCAGTGGCGAGCTGCGATGTCACGCCGTTGAGTGCAGTTTTCGAAATACAATAAGCTGGCGACCAACCATCAGCTCCGCCGGTTAACTGCCCGCCGCCACTGGAAACGTTGATCACGCGCGGCGATTTGCTTTTGCTGAGCAAAGACACGAACGCGCGTGTCACGCGCAGCGCGCCGAGCGTATTTGTCTCAAGTGTCTTTCGCAATAGCTCGTCGCTGATCTCAAGGATTGCATTGTCTCCGTCAACAATGATCCCCGCGTTATTGACGAGCACGTCCAAGTGATCCGCAGCTTTGGCAAACTCGCGCGCGGCACCGGTGACGCTCGCATTATCTGCGACATCGATCTCCAGAAACGTCGCTTTCCCGCCTGTCTTCGCGATCTCATCCGCCGCTTTGCGACCGGCGTCCTGATTGCGGGCGCCGATGAAGACGTGAAATCGCTTTCCCGCGAGCTGACGCGCGACTTCATAGCCAATCCCCTTGTTCGCTCCCGTGATCAATACCGTCTTCATTGGTGGCGATTCGATAACTTTAATCAGCCCGGCCGTCGTCATTCTCGCCTGGCAACAGGTTCCTCAGCATCGGCTGTGGATTGGAGGGCAATTCCTCTACGTCGCGCAATTTTTTCGTGATAACACGCGAGCGAACATCGACGTCTTCCATCTTTCGCGAAGCTTGGTCGATCTTCTCTTTCACGGCCGTTAATGCTTCGCCGAATTTTCCGAACTCTGTTTTCACCGATGCCAGCAAGTTCCAGACTTCACTTGAACGTTTTTGAATCGCCAGCGTGCGAAAACCCATTTGCAAACTGTTAAGTAATGCGGCCAGAGTAGTCGGCCCTACGAACGTGACGCGGCAATCGCGCTGAACGTTTTGGACCAACCCCACACGACGAATCGCTTCCGCGTAAAGACCTTCACTCGGCAGAAATAACAGCGCAAAATCGGTCGTCTTTGGCGGATTGATATATTTCTCACAAATGTCCTTTGCGCAGCGCTTCAACTGCGTCTCCAGAGTCTTTATCGCCGCTTCCACCGCTGTCGGATCGCCATTTTCCTGTGCCGTCGTCAATCGCTCATAATGTTCCATCGGAAATTTAGCGTCGATTGGCAGCCATACGGGCGCGCCGTTCTCGTCGCCGGGCAATTTGATCGCAAACTCAACGCGCTCATCGGTGTCATCGCGCGTCTTCATGTTCTTGGCGAACTGCTCGGGCGTCAGCATTTCTTCCAACAAGACGCCGAGCTGCCATTCACTCCAACCGCCGCGCGTTTTCACGTTCGTGAGCACGCGTTGCAATCCGCCCACGTCGCTGGCCAGTTGCTGCATTGCGCCGAGACCCTGATGCACCTGCTCAAGCCGATCGCTCACCAGCTTGAACGATTCCCCGAGGCGCTTTTCGAGCGTGCCCTGCAATTTCTCATCGACAGTCGCGCGCATTTTGTCGATCTGCTTTCCGTTGTCCTCCTGTAATTGTTTCAAGCGCAGATCGACAATTGATCGCACGCCTTCGAGAGACTTCGTCAATTCTTCGCGCTGCGCTTTTGCGATATTCGCACCCTCTTCGCGGCTGCGTGCCATCTCCTCGCGAAGCATCCGCTCGCTTCGCTCCTGGGCGCGTTCGAGTAAGTCGATCTTTCCGGCAATCGCCCCAGCCTCAGATGCGCCGCGCCGTCCCAGCAGCAAGACGATTGCGACAAGCAGGCCCGCTGCAAGCGCGCCGATGACGAGGTAAAGAACGTTCATTGTCCGCGGTGAAATCCCCGTGATGTTAACCATCAAGAGATTCCTCGACTTCGCTCGGAATGACAAGAGCGACTAAAACCGCACCTTCACGCCGCCATACGCGGCGCGGCCGAGGGCGGGAAAACCGAACACCTCCGAATAATGTTCGTTCGCGAGATTGTCGATCCGGCCAAAGATCGACACATGTGGGTTCACTTCGTACTCCGCTGCAATATTCACGAAGCTGTAGTCCTCGATGTCAAAGTTTGGGCCTCCGAAGTTTAGTTCCTCTCGCGCATTTACGAACTTTGCTTCGACCACAGTGCGCAGTTTTTTCCACCAAAGATATGAAGCCGAAACGTAAACTTCGTTGCGCGGCCGCCGCGGCAAACGCGCGCCTTGTTGTTGTGAAATGTCTTCCGAGGAAGTGTTCTTTGCGTCTAAGTATGTATAGCTCGCCGTGAACAGAAGATTCGTGATCGGCTCCGCGCGCAGTTCGGCTTCCAGGCCTTGGGTTTCTGCCGCGCCGAGGTTCAGCGTCTGAAAAAGGCCATTGGACCCAATCGCGTTCGACAGGTCGTTGTGAAAATAGGTTAGGCCGATGCCAACGCGGTTTTGCCAGAGTTCCTGCCTGACCCCGATGTCCCAGCCCAGGTCTCGCTCGGGTTTGAGGCCGAAATTATTCCCGAAAATTTTGTCCTGACTGCTTGGCGGACTGAACCCGGTCGCCACACTGGAGTGCAAAATTGTGTTTGTCCTGTCGATCTTGTAACTGCCAGCGACGCGATAAGTCCAGATGCCGCCGAACTGATTGAAGTGATCGAAGCGGCCGCCGGCGACAAAGATCAAATTCTCAATTGGCGTCAGCGTCGCCTGCAAGAATCCGGCGATCTCTTCGGTGTGATCGCTTACAAACGTTGGTTGCGGTCCGAAAATCTGTAGAACAAATGGGCGCTCCTGTCCCGCGTTAACGCGGCTGTAAAAAAAGCCGGAGGTGAGCGTTAGCCACGAGGTTGGGCGCAAATTATTTTGATAATCAATTTGCGTCCGTTCGAAGAGGGCCCGAGTTGGACCGACAAACCCGTCCTGGTTCGGATCGTTCAGTTGCCGCTCGTGATCGTAACTGAAAATAAATTTGTGGTCCCACCAGTCAGCTGGCTTCCAATCGATATGAGGCCCGATTAACCAACGCTCCGTAAGAAAGTGATCAATGGGACGCGGATCGAAGATCGTGTTTGGATTTCCAGTGTCGCTAACCGAGTAAGTGAACAAGCTGCCGATCCGCAATTGTTCGCTAGGCGACCAGCCAACGTCAGTAATCGCAGCGGTGTTGCGGTAATTATTGTTCGGACGCGCATTGTCTGTGTCGAGGCGGCTTGCGCCGACTGAATAATCGAAGTCGCCGATCTTGCCGTCGCTCTCGCCCCATTCGCGGAAAGCGTCGTACGATCCGCCTTCGGCGGCGACCATCGCTCCTGGCGTTCCTGTGCCTTGTTTGGTAAAAATCTGGATAACGCCTGCGAGGGCACGCGGTCCGTACAAGGTGCTCTGCGGCCCGCGCACTACTTCGATCCTGTCGATATCATCGACGGTCAGATCAGCGAAATTAAACGCGCCCGACAAACCTTGATTGATCGGGATGCCGTCGAGCAAGACCTGCGTGTGTTCGCTGCGCAATCCGCGAGTAAACACCGAGGTCAACTGGCCAGCTGTTCCGGTTTGAACGACGGACAGGCCAGGCACTTCACGGAGCGCGTCGCTTACGCGCTCAATTTGTTTTTGCTCAAAATCTTCCGAGTTAATCACGCTCACGCTGGCTGGCGACAGATCAAGTGGAATGTCGAAACGCGTTGCAGTCACGACGATCGGCTCGGCTTCCGTTTCGCTTGGTGAAGGAGTCGGTGACGCTGCCTGGCCAAAGCAAACGAGCGGCGCGAAGATGAGAAGCGCGGCGAATCGGATTGCGCCACACAGGACTCTCGCGGGAAGAGTCTCTTCTAAGAAAGTGGACTGTGGATCCTGGGATGCTGCAAGAGAAGTTCGCGAGCGCGAGACCCGCTCGCCAGCATTCGAGACGGATGCTCTACCCGGAATAAACCAAACTGGACGATTTTGCATAACAAGTTTCCTCCAACTCCGAGAGTTGGACTTGTTAGACTCACATCGCTTCGGCGGTCATAGACCGCCGACACAACAGGCCGGATCGTCCAGCTCTCATTCTTCTTTTTGCGAAGAAGTTTTTTCGATCTGTAGCCACGGCGCTGTGTCGCCGTGCAGTGAAACGCCCCGACACAACGAGGCGGCTACAGCACGAATGAGGTGGACCGGACAAATATTCTGGCTCCTGGCGTATGTTCCGATCCCTTTCGGAATCACCTTCTTCCCGCCTTCACCCCCGAATTGTCGAGGATTGGCCCATTGGGAAGTCGTATCCAGTTACAGCAGCGCAACTGCTCCCGATTCGCACGGGATTTCTTGCGCCGATCCACTTTTCCAAGCTCGCAAAGAACTGGATCGAGAAGTAGCGGCTTGCGCTCGCCGCTGCAAGACTTTTTTCGCAGTTATCCAGCTCGCGTCACGACAAACCGCCGACCAAGTCCAATAATCGAGCCGTTGGCCGCCAGCATTACTTCCTGTTCGGCGAAAGCTTGAAGGATCGCATCGCGTTTCTCCACCGCAGTGATCGCGCTGGCGATGTACCGAAAATAATACGCCGCGCTCTCTCTGATGACGCGGCGTGACACTTTTTTAAGCTGCGCATCGATCTCCGCGGCTGTGTGTAATTCTTGCTCGTGACTTTGTCGCCACGCTTTCAGTGTCTCCGTTTTTGATAGTACCCTGTGTTGAAACTCGTCGCTCACTAGCAGCAAACCGGTCGCTTCAATCAAACGGATCGCGGTGCTAAACCAGTGCAATGTTTTTTCATCCGTGGATTCATAAGCGAAATCCTCGACGATGATCAGTCCGCCCTCGACCAGGCTATCCGCCGCGTGTCTTGCCGATTCGTCGAGTGGATGAATGTGGTGAAGCGAGCGAATGAACAGGACTGCATCAAAATGGCCTTCATCAAAATCAGGCCATCTAGCAACGCGCGCATTCACGCCGAGCTGACGAGCGGCGGCGACAGAATCACGGTCGCTGTCGATTGCGATGACCGCATACCCATCCCCCGTCAGGCACGCCGCCACCTCGCCCGCCCCACAACCAACCTCCAAAATTCGATGGCCACCCGGCGGAAGGAATCGCTTGATGAAATCGTATGTGTAACGCGTTTCGAACTCCATTTTTGTGTACTCTAACTCGCCGCTTGCGCTCGCTCGTCCAGGATTTATCTATGTCTCGCCAATTCTTATTTTCAAAATTGCACTCGTCCCTCAATCTTGTTGTCACTGGCGGCGCCGGTTTCATCGGCTCGAATCTCGCGCTTGCTCTACAGGAAAAATTCCGAGACGCCACTCTCACGGTCATCGATGATTTTCGGTCGGGTGATTTCAAAAATCTCGCCGGATATCGCGGCGATTTCGTGGCGCAAAATCTGGCGAATCTCGATTGGCACGACCAATTCGGCGATCAAAAGTTCGACGCCATTTTTCACCTCGCATCAATCACAGACACAACGAACCACGACCAGTTTGAGCAAGTGCACGACAACGTGGAAAGTTTCCGGCGGATCCTAAATTTTGCGCGTCCGACGAAGACACGAATTGTCTACGCTTCTTCGGCGGCGACCTATGGCCCCGCGACTGAGGCGAGTGTAGAATCAACTGGCGCTTCGCCAGCAAACGTTTACGCGTTTTCCAAGGTGATTATGGACAATATCGCCAGGCGCGCTGCCGCCGAGTTGCCTGATTGGATCATCGTAGGCTTGCGTTACTTCAACGTTTATGGACCGCGCGAAGCACACAAGGGCGTGCCCGCCAGTATGGTTTATCATTTGTCGCGGCAAATAAAGGCAGGGCAGCGACCGCGCATCTTTAAGCATGGCGAGCAGCAACGGGATTTTGTGTACGTGAAGGACGTCGTCGAAGGGAGCATTCGCGCGCTCGATGCACGCGGCAGCGGAATTTATAATCTTGGCTCAGGCCAGTCGCGCTCGTTTAACGAGCTAGTCGACGTTTTGAACAAATGTCTGGGCACAAGTTTTCAACCCGATTACATCGATAATCCGCACGCGCATTATCAAAACTTCACCCAAGCCGATCTCACGAATGCACGCAGCGCGCTCGGGTACGAGCCGCGGTTTCCGCTGGAAGACGGTCTGCGCGATTACATGGAGTGGCTTTATCCGCGGTAGCGCGCGTTTCCCGCTTAGCGCAACGGCGGATCGGCTTCTCCGAAGACGATGGCAAATATCGCCGAAGGCCAAATCGGTTCGCATCGCCACGTTCGCGGCCTACAGAATTTGGCGGCTAGGCCGCATTAAGCTCCCAACGCGTTGAGGACAACGCGTTCCACCTTCATTCGCTGGGATGTTTCGCTAGCCGGACGAGGCTAAATCGCGAAACGCTTTTTCGGACAACTGGAATTCATGCCAATCGTTGTCGATGTGAGCTCCAAGCCGCTCGTAAAACTTGATGCCGCGCTCATTCCATTTCGCGACCCACCATTTGATCATGCCGCAACCGGTGAGCGCAGCTTCTTTTGCGACAGCTTTCATCAGCAGTTTGCCTGCGCCTCTTCCGCGATGCGGTTCAGCAATGTAGAGCTCCTTGACGATCAAGTTCGGCTTCGCCCGATAAGTATACGAAACAAAATAGTAAACCAGAAATCCAACCAAATCACCGCTGTCTTCAGCGATGAGACAATGAAAATCCGGCGGCGAACGGAGAAATCCCTGTTCGCGTAACACTGCTCCAGTAACAGCGAAATCTGCCGCATATTTCTCAAACTCGGCTAGCTCACGCATCAACGGAAGTAAATGTGGAATGTCTCCTTCGGCCGCTTTACGAATTTCCATGTCGATCTTTGCCTCAGCACGAGCAGCCTTTTTTTAAAGGGCGGCGACATTTCGCTGCTTTGAAAGCGCCGACGTGTCCGCGTACCCCACGTCACCCTTCCCAGAAGAACTTTGTTGGACGATTGATTTCCGGCGGCAGACTCTTGTGAACGGGGCAATTCAGCGCCGTTTGTTCCAGTACCTCGCGCTGCGGATGATCCTTCGGCAGCGGAATATGTATTTTCGAAGGTAATCCAACGATCCGGCGCGGCGCGTCCTTGGACATTTCCTTTTGCACTGACACAGTCATGCCGCGCAGATCGACACCCAGTTCCTGTGCTTTGATTCCCATCGTCGTTGTCATGCACGTGGCAAGCGCAGTGGCGACAAGGTCTGTCGGCGAAAACGCTTCACCTTTGCCTTTGTTATCGGTCGGCGCGTCAGTGGAAATCTTCGCCCGCGACGGACCATGCTCAGCGTCGCAATGCAAATCGCCTGTGTAAGTGATCTCAACTTTGACCATGCGGAATTATGCGCCGCATTCCGATTCTTGTCATGTCAGGTAGGGGCGATTCGGGTGAAGCGCCCCTACCTCTGCGGCGCAAGCACCGCAGTCTCCTGAATTTTTTCAGCGTGCGCGTCGAATTCGCTTCGAAACACCCGTGTGAGATCAATATCGTGGAGAATGATCATGTCGGTGTCATGTCTCTTGTGATCGTCGTTTTGCCACCCTTCGTTCCACCAGCAGAAGCCGATTATGCCGGGCCATCGATTTGAGAACATATCTTCAAGCGCCCCTTTGGCCCAGTTTGCGGCGTCAACGTGCCGATTGTGCAGATCGCAACCGAACTCGGCGATGATGATCGGCTTGCCAGGCGCGAGTTTCACAAGACGCGGATAGGCCTCGCGCATCTTAAACGCCAAACTCTCGGTGCCGTCCGTTGTCATAGGCGTGGTTGGTCCATAGGCACTGAGAGCGACCCAGTCGCAATAGGCTTCGCCAGGAAAATAATTCTCGAAACGATTCCAATCTTTCTCCGGCTCATCGAGCCAGTTGACATGCCAGACCCATTGCAAATTATCCGCACCCTCGGCACGCATCAGATCGACAATATGCCGGTACGCCACGACGTAGAGTGCTGGACCCTCGCCGGGGCCACCGTTCCACTTGCCGTTCCAGCTGAACCAGTCTCCGTTCGGCTCAGTCCCCCACTCAACCAAAATCGCCGAGCCAAATTTTTTCGCGTCGCGCGCCCATATGCGAAGATCGTCATCGAATTCGCCAGCAACGATTTTTTTGAGTGAAAAAAATTTCTCGGAATGTTTCTGATCAACATCCGAACGAAGCATCAGCCGCACGTATGGAACTTTTTTGAGAGCACGGATCCAGCTGCACATCGCAGCCGGAAATTTTCGCGATTCAAACCAGTTGTTGGCGAAATAAATCCACGCTGCTTGTTTGCCAACAGCCCGCTCATATTGCGCGACATCATTCGGCACAACGTCGTGCTCAGTTGGGTCGTGCTCGTCAGTTCCAACTCCGCCCCAATACAACCCGTGATAGAGTTTGCCAGCTGGCGGGACCGCCACATGAACGTCTTGTGCGTGCAGTGTTACGGCACAAATCACCAGCAGCAGGTGAATTGCTTTCACCGAACAACTGTAAGGCGCACCCTTCGTCTGCCAAATTGGCAACCGGATGGCGTGCCTTATTCGAAACACGTACGATATGAAAAAGAAAATTACCGGAAGAGATCTGACGAAAGAAGCGCCACGCAGCCCGCGGGTTCGCGTTGGTGGTTACGCAATTCTTGGCCGCACAATCGATAAATGCCGCGCGTTGGTAGCGGGAAATATTGGCGAATATCACTTCGATTGTCCTCTCGATAACACGCTGTTTGGTTTCAAAGGCGTGAAGGGCGACCATTTCAAAGCGCAAATCGAGCACGGCGCAGGCGACCAGGAGATCGTGGAATGGCTTAACCTGAACGGCGAAAGGAAAACGGCGGATGAAATCGAACGCTGGGCTGACG
Organism: Candidatus Dormiibacterota bacterium; assembly: GCA_035472675.1. Classification (GTDB taxonomy): domain Bacteria; phylum Verrucomicrobiota; class Verrucomicrobiia; order Chthoniobacterales; family UBA10450; genus Udaeobacter. The sequence goes on along the minus strand of DATIOX010000232.1, from coordinate 8,568 downwards.
AACTGGAGGCAAGCAGTCTCTACAACCATCCGGAAAAGCGCGACTTCTTCAGCGAGGAGGTCAAGAAACTCGGACTCGATCCGGCGAAGACGACAACGTTCCAGTGGTTGGAAGTGGACGATACAGTCTCTCACGAGCGCCAAGCAGCATAAAGAGCTCAGCAAGGTGGATCGCCTTCTCCTGAAGACGATGGCAAGCAATTCGCCGAAGGCGCTGGATCAAAATCAGGCGGCAGAGCCGCACTTATTTTCCCAACGCGTTGAGGACAACGCGTTGCACCTGTCGATTTACGTCTTGATCAGCGGCGGCGGCTGGTCTTCGGTGATGCCAGTGTCGATACCGCGGCGCAGTTTGCTGTGTCGAACGCTGTAGAGAAAATAAATCAGCAGACCAATTCCGAGCCAGACAAAGAAACGGATCCAGGTGAGCACCGGCAGGCTGAGCATGAGCACGAAACACAGGAGCACGCCGACGATCGGAAACAGCGGCACGAGTGGGACACGAAACGGCCGCGGACGCCCTGCGTCGGTCCGCCGCAAAACGGCCACGCCGAGGCACACGAGGATGAATGCGAACAATGTTCCAATGTTCGTCAAATCTGACAGTGAACCGATGTCGACCAGCATCGCCACCCCGCCAACGACCACTCCGGTCCAAATTGTTGTGACGTATGGCGTGCGGAAGCGTGGATGAATCCGAGCAAAGTACTGCGGGAGCAAGCCGTCACGCGCCATGGCCATAAAAATGCGCGGCTGCCCGAGTTGGAAAACGAGTAACACCGAAGTCATTCCAGCAAGCGCTCCGGCGCTGATCAACGCTTCCGCCCAAGGTTTGCTCGCGAAAGCGGTGGCAGCGGCCGCCGGATCGCCCAGGTAAACTGTATATTTTTTAATGCCGGCGAGAACCGTGCCCATCAGCACGTAAAGCAACGTGCAAATGATCAAACTGGCAATGATCCCAATCGGCATGTCGCGCCGTGGATTTTTTGTTTCCTCAGCCGTCGTCGAAATGGCGTCGAAACCGATGAAGGCGAAAAAGATGATGGCCGCTCCGCTCATCACCCCGGCAAAACCATTCGGCACATACGGGTGCCAGTTCGTCGGATGCACCAAGAAAGCCCCGAACGAAATGAAGAAGACAACGACGGCGACTTTGATAATGACGATCATTGTGTTCGTTTTTGCGCTCTCGCGAATTCCGTAGATCAAGAGCATCGTCACCGCTGCGACAATCACGAGCGCCGGAATGTTCAGGGCGATTGGGTGACCGGCAATTGTGGGCAGCGTTGTCGAAGAAAAATCCTTCAGCGTGTCGCCACCTTTTGCGATCAGATCGCTGGCCGTACGGTAATCGTTCACGGCCCAGATTGGAAATTTGAGTCCGAAAAGACTGCCACAGAGCTTAACGAAATACCCCGACCAACCGACCGCGACCGCCATATTCCCAACCGCATATTCCAGAATCAAATCCCAACCGATGATCCACGCGATGATCTCACCGAGCGTAGCGTAGGAATATGTGTAGGCCGAGCCCGACACTGGAATCATCGAGGCAAGCTCGGCATAACACAGCGCTGCGAATCCACAGGCCAACGCGGCCACAAATAGCGAAATCGCCACTGCCGGACCGGCACCGGCGCGGCCTAGCATTACGTCCGCCCCTGAAAGCCATGCTTGGATAAAATTGAGAATGGGCGTCTCGAGTCGTGTCGGAAAAGTCTGACCGGCGATTGCGGTACCGATCAGCGCGAAAATTCCCGTACCGATGATGGCGCCGATGCCGATACACGTGAGATCGAACGCGTTGAGCGTGCGCTTCATTTGCCGCTCGGGCGCGGCGGCTTCGGCCATCAGATGCTCGGGACTCTTGGTTTTGAAAAGTTGCGAGCCCACCGGTCGAGATCGTCTCATAGGGCAGTTCGACGGGTCAACCCAAAGCTTTGGATGTCGATCTTTAGAAGCGAGTCGAGCAGGAACTGACTTCCGATCCCAAATCCTTCTCCAACTGTCCAGACTTGTGCGGTGGCGTTCCGGGCTTGTTCGGAGGTAAAATCTGTATGGAGCCCGGTCTAGGTAAAAAAAGGTCGTCCCGCTGGCAGTCGCAGTGCTTGTGGCCTAAGCGGCATTTACGCCTTTCCGAAAAGAAACGGGAATCAAGCAGTCCACGACGCGCGCTCGGCTCAACGGCATTCTCGCTCAGGTCGCGGACGACAAAGCATTCTGACGTTCGGAAGCTCCAAGCAGGAACGACGAATCGACTTGAACGTGCTGAAAAAGCTTGGCAAGTGAAATACAACGTTGGATAAATGGGCCGACAAAAGCTTAACCTAACGGAAAGGGACACCTATATGCTCTGGACTATAATTGTAATACTAGTCGTGCTCTGGCTTCTGGGCTTTATCGGCCACTTTGGCGGCGGTCTGATTCATCTTCTGCTCGTGATTGCCGTCGTTGTGCTCGTTATTCAGCTCATTCAAGGCAGACGGCTCTGAGCGAATACGTTTTCGCCCCGGTAGTATCAGTAGGCTGTGCGTCTTCACTATCGGTTTTGCAGCCGACGAATGCCATCATGCACAGCCCGGGAAGCGCTTTTACGACGGAAAATCGTCACGGAGCTTGCGGCTATCAGGCTCAGCGTGCGTTTCATTTGCCGCTCCGGCGCAGCCGCTTCAGCGATCAGAAGTGCCACCGCATGAGATCGTGTGTTATCACTGCACCTGGTCAATGCAAACTTTGCGATGACATAAACCGCGTCGTCGCGAGCGCGCTTTCTCATTAACGCCTTGAATCAAGGCGTAGACTCCACAGAAAGGTTTTTGTAATCTGGCGCTTGTATGCCCGATGAACTTGAAAAATTTGTCTTGGGCGATACCGCGATCTCTGCAATCAAACAAGCGTCATCGAGCCGGCGGCGATTTTTCGGCCGGCGGAAAATTCAGCGTCCAGCGATTACACACTGTGAGAATTGTGGAGCGCAACTGCAGGGACATTGGTGCGCCAAATGCGGCCAACCGGCAATCGATTATCGGCGTTCCTTCCGGCATGTCATTGCCGATTTACTCAACGAATTTCTGAATTGGGACTCGAAGTTCTTCGCAACGATTGGTCTCCTGCTGGCTCGCCCGTGGAAATTGACCAACCAGTTTCTCGCCGGGCATCGCGTGCGCTATGTGCATCCGCTGCGACTTTATCTTCTAGCAAGCATTTTGTTTTTCTTTGCAGCAACGTACGGCATCAAGTCGGCGCATCTCCAGCCGATTGATCTTTCACCGAGCACTCGCGCGGAGATTCGCAGTGAACTGGCGAAAGAAAACGTTCCACCTGAAGTTCGAGAGAAAATTGAGCAGGCTCTCGGCGGCAAGCCGGTTTCGCCCGAAAAACGCGCTGCGTTAGAGGAGCAGTTGAAGAATGAGAGCCTGCGGAAAGAAGCCCGCGACGCGATTCAACAACGCCTGGAATACGGCGATCCTGCACCATTGCACGCGCGCGCAAAACTGGAAGACACGTTGAAAGATTTACCGCCGGAGGTGCGGACGAAAGTCGAGGAATCCTTCAAAAAAGCGCAGAACAAGGCCGTCATTTTCGAAACCGACAAGGAAGAAAAGCCTAACGACATGCCCAAATGGCTTGAAAAGCGGGCGCGCGAAAAATTCGGTGAGCACGGGACGAACATTCAACTCTTTCTGGTCACGCTCATGAGCAACCTGCCTTACATGATGCTCGCCTGTATCCCACTTTTCGCATGCGTGCTGAAGCTTCTCTACGTCCGCCGCCGCATTTTCTACATCGACCATCTCGTTTACGCGCTGCACATCCACACATTCGCCTACGTCGGGATCATTCTAATTGTGCTCGCAACAATCGGACTCAACCGCGCGGCTCCGGGTCCGGTTGCGGGCTGGATTATTGCGCTGATGTGGATCGTATTCCTGGTGCAAATTTTCCTGTCAATCCGTCGCGTTTATCGACAGGGCTGGTTCATCAGCATTTTCAAATTCTTTTTCGGCGGATTCGTCTATTTAGTCGTACTCGTAGCTGCGGTCGCCGCGACTTTCTTTATCACTCTGATAACATGAAAAGAATCATTTCGCTGGCTGTCACTTTGGCCGGCTTCTCCGCAACGGGATTTACCGCCGATCGACACATCGCGTTCGAACGCAATAATGCCGTTTACGTCGCCAATCTCGACGGGACGAATGAGAAAAAGATCGCCGATGGAATTTTTCCGGCGATCTCGCCTGATGGAACTCGCGTCGCGTTTAACACCGTCGAAAAAACGAGCGACACGACTTACGCGCGTCACATGGCGGTGGCAGACGTCGCGACTGGTAAGGTGAATATCTTTAAGGACGTTCCAAGCGAGAATTCGTACTACCCAAGCTGGACGGCTGACGGGAAACAGGTCCTTTTCACCACGCGCCCGCACGAAGTCTGGGATCTCGCCGCCATTAATTCAGACGGCACAAATTTTCACGTGTTGAAACCCGGTGTTCAAAATGAAGTGACCTGCTACTCGCCGGTCTCGGCGCACGACGGCCAATCGGTTTTTTGCCAGGACATGACGAACATCTATCAAATCGGACTCGACGGCGCGGTTCGCGCGCAATGGAGGATCAGTAAGATCGTACCAAAAGGCGATATGAGCGGCGACGGTCGGATTGACGTTTCTCCAGACGGCAAGCGATTGCTTTTAAGTATCGACATGGGCGAAGAATCCGACCGCAAAGACTGGGACGGGCCGTTGCCGGCGCTCTGGACGTTCGATCTCCTTTCGCAAAAGGCGACGAGACTAACGCCAAAAAAACTTTTCGGCTGGGACAGCGTTTGGATCGATAACGACGATGTTCTCTTTCTCAGCAAAGCGGTCGGCGAAAAGGACGACTCGATTTACCGAATGTCCGCTGACGGAAAAAATTTGGAACGCCTGATCAGGAATGGGCGTTTCCCAAGCGTGAGCACACCGTAACCTCGTTTGTTGATTTAGCTCAGAAGCTCTCGCGCTTTTGCCAGCGCCTCCGCGACCTTGCTCGCGTCTTTCCCAGCACCCTGAGCATTCTCCGGGCGGCCGCCACCTTTGCCGCCAACAATCGGCGCGATTTGCTGAATCAACTTGTTCGCCTGAACTCTCACGCTCATTTCCTTTGGTACGGACGCGACCAGTGCAACTGTTCCATTCGTCGCACCGACGAGAAAAATTGGGCCGTCGAATTTCGACTTCAGTGTATCGGCGACTGCCTGCAACAGTTTCCCGTCCCCGTCTTTCACTTCGGCGACACAGAATTTTTCTCCAGTGTGCGATCGAATCAGTTCGTTGGCGATTTGGGCGGCCCGGCTTCTCAGTTCTGCTTCGGCCGTTTTGGCGCTTTGCTTTTCCCAATCGCGAACTTCAACTTCGACCTTTTCAAGATGCGCTGCCCGCGCATCGATCTGTTGCAGCATTTCAGAAGTAGTTGCGTCATTCTTAAAAACAGCGAGTGGCGCGAGGTCAGGTTTCTTGCGCGCTAAAGCTTCAAATTTCTCCTGTTGTCGCGCCGCTTCCTGGATAGCCCAACCGCGCGCCGCGTCGCCGGCAACTGCTTCGATCCGCCGAATCCCTGCTGCGATGGCTTCTTCCTTTACGATTCGAAATGGCCCGATTTCACTTGTCGATCTCACGTGCGTGCCACCGCACAGTTCCATTGAGTAACCGTTGAGCGCGCGAGGAGTACCACCGATTTGCAAGACGCGCACTGTATCTCCGTATCTTTCGCCAAAGAATTGGATAATGTCGGCTCGCTGCTTCGCTTCCGCGTACGGAATTTCAGTCCACGAAACCGGCGCGCTCTCTGCAATTTTTTCGTTTACCAATTTTTCAACATCGCGGACTTGCTGCTTCGTCAATGGCGCGCTTGAAAAATCAAACGTCAGTTTGTCCGGTCCGACGTAACTTCCTTTTTGTGAAGCATCGCGCAAAACCACTTCGTGCAACGCCCAATGCAAAAGGTGCGTCACGGTATGGTGTCCCTGAATCGCGCGGCGTCGATGGGCGTCCACGGAGACACGCACCGCTTCGCCCGGCTCCGGTGCACGACCTTCCACAAGCGCGGACCGATGAACAAAAACGTCGCCACGTTTTTGTGTATCAATCACACGCAACTGACCGACCTCCGTTCGATCGTGCCCCGGCACATGAAGTAATCCACGATCTCCTACCTGTCCGCCCATCTCGGCGTAAAGGGGCGTTCGATCGAGAACGATGTTTAGTTCTTCCGGTTTTGTCCCGGGCAGCACAGTTTCGACAACCGATTCGATCTCCAGGAAATCATAGCCGAGAAATTTCGTCGGCGCGGCTCTAAGTTCTGCCTCTTCGATGCTGATTTGTTCCTTTTTCTGCGCTTTGCGCCCTCGCGCGCGCTGCTCCTCCATCAGGAAATTAAACGTGTTCTTATCGACTCCCAAGCCGCGCTCTCGTGCAATCAGTTCAGTTAGGTCGAGCGGAAATCCATAGGTATCATAAAGCTCGAACGCGTGCTTACCAGAGATAGCTGGTCGGGCTTGGAACAACTTGTCGAAAGCAGCGCTATTGTCTTTCTCGGCAACTATTTCAATTAGATCGGCCCCTGCCATTCTGTTGAAGAAACCTTCATGCGTGCGTGTTTTAACACGGATGTTGCTGATCGCGGGGGTTGCAATCGCTTGAGTTATCACGGCGTTAACCGTCGCTTTATCAAGCAGCTCTAATCCTCGATCTAATGTTTTGTTAAACGCTTCTTCCTCGCGTCGAATTGTTTCTTTGATCTTTGGTTGTTCCGCTCGAATTTCGGGGAACACGTTGCCCATTATCTTTGCGACGACATCAACAAGTTTGAAGAAGAATGGTTCGTGAAAACCTAGGATGCGCCCATAGCGAACAGCACGACGTAAAATGCGACGTAAAACGTAGCCACGGCCCTCGTTTGAGGGATTGATTCCATCGGCGATCGCGAACGAAAGCGCGCGAATGTGATCGGCAATAACACGGAAAGCCACGTCAATCGCCTGTTGAGAGTCGGGAGTTGAGAGTTGAGAGTTTTTCTCCGGCAGTGTGCTTGCGTATTTTCTGCCGCTTAGTTTTTCGAGTTCATCGAAGATTGGGCGAAAGATGTCTGTCTCGTAATTCGAGATCCTTCGGGAGAAATCGGTGAGATTCTTTGTGTCTTGAATGATCGCGGTAACTCGCTCGAAACCCATTCCAGTATCGACGTGACGCTGGGGTAGCGGTGAGAACGTGCCATCCGGGTTCGCGTTGAACTGGATAAAAACAAGATTCCAAATTTCGATGCAGTGCGGATCTCCTTGGTTCACTAGTGCGCCGCGCGTATCACCGTCCGGTGTAAGATCGACGTGGACTTCCGAGCAAGGCCCGCACGGACCCGTGTCGCCCATCATCCAGAAATTATCGGCCTTACCACCGTTAAGAACGTGGACCTTTGGATCGAGATCAGCTTCGCGAAACAAATTGGCCCAGTGATTGTGCGCTTCCTGATCAAACTCACTTGGTTCGCCCGAGCCGGGCTTGTAAACCGTCGCATAAAGCCGTTGCGCCGGAAATTTCCAACGCTCGACGAGTAGCTCCCACGCCCACTCGATCGCCTCTTTTTTGAAATAATCACCAAAGCTCCAATTGCCGAGCATCTCGAAAAATGTGTGGTGATAGGTGTCGAGTCCGACGTCTTCGAGATCGTTGTGTTTGCCTCCGGCGCGAATGCATTTCTGCGTGTCAGCGACGCGCGGCGGGATCCACATCGGCTTTTGTTGGCCAAGGAAAATCGGCACGAACTGGTTCATTCCGGCGTTGGTGAAAAGCAGATTCGGCGCACCGGGCAACAGCGACGACGACGGCACAATGGTGTGCTGTTTCTCTCGAAAGAAATCCAGAAATGATTGTCTGATTTGCGCCGAAGTCATCGTTCTAAACACCAGTAAACGCGAATAAACACGAATTTGAGGAAAGCTGAAAGCGCAACTCCGAATTAAACGACGTTTTCAGCGCCTGTGCTCGCGGGCGATCAAAATTCCGGAGCGATGCCTCCAGGTTCGCCGCGGCGAATCCGTCCTGTGGCGGACTAACTATGAAAAGCGCCTTCGGCGCTAAGCCGACACAACAGAGTTGCCGTGATGTTAGTCTTTTTCTTCGTCGAGGCGCGCTTTGACCGCCGATTCAATCTCTTCGTAGAGCGCCTTGTCGTTCTTTAAAACTTCTTTCGCGGCGTCGCGTCCCTGGGCAAGCTGGGTGCCCTTGTAGTTCATCCACGAACCACGTTTTTCGATGATCTGCTTTTCCAACGCGAGATCGAGCAGCGCGCCGGTCGATGAAATTCCCTCGTTGTACATGATGTCGAACTCAGCTTCCGTGAACGGCGGCGCGACCTTGTTCTTCACAATCTTGATGCGGGTACGATTTCCTGTAACAACACCATCGGTCTGCTTGATCGCTCCGATGCGGCGAATATCGACACGCACACTGGCGTAGAATTTCAGCGCTTTCCCGCCGGGCGTTGTTTCCGGATTTCCAAACATCACACCGATCTTTTCGCGGATTTGGTTTGTG
>DATIOX010000231.1:0-4493 GCA_035472675.1 Candidatus Dormiibacterota bacterium | reverse complement strand
GGCTCGGCGAGTGAATCGTCCGAGATCCAGTATCCGCACTGATGAACGGGATTGCTCCACGTGCCTCGCGGGTTCCAATGCCAGACTTCGCCGGCCAATTCAGTCCGCAGTCGATACGTCAGTGGCCCGAACCCCGCTGATCGCATCTCGGCGATGTTCTTGTCCGTAAACATCCGAACACATTCGTCCCGCTGGTGACCATCAACGCCGGCACCTAACGCCTTGGTTGGAACACATTGGTTTACCGGGTGATCCGCAATGACGACGGCTGAAACCGCAAAGGGCTTTTCGTCGGCACGCACCTCTATTGCTGCTGCTAATTGGATGAGATTCATCCCGGCAAGACAAAGCGATGCGCGGACGCATCGCACTCCGAACTCCGAAGGCCTTCGCGAGGCCGCACTTCGTGCGAAATTCATCGAGCGGTCAATCTCGTTTGGCGAAAGCTTTCAGAATGCGATGCGTCCTCGCGTCGCTTTTCACTGCTACCGCTGCGCTTTCTCCAATTGCTTCCTGACCTGGTCTTTCTCGTGGTGAACGTCCTTCAAGTGACTCTGGAGAATCGGCAACTGCGATGCTTGCGGATTCGGCGAGTGGCGAAGAGTCTTGTTGTTCTTACCTGCGAAGTACGTTGGTCCCGGTTTCTTCGCCTCACCGATCCGGAGAAGTAAGTCGTCTTCTTGCCTCTGCAGGTCGTCGTAGCGGGCTTGAAGCGTGCGAACCTCGTTCTGCTGGCTTTGCTGTTGCGCCCGATATTGATTTGCCTTTTGCGTCGCTTCCGCTTCCCGCCGCGAGGCTTCTGCTTGCTGCTTTCGGACCTGATCGAATCCGGCACTTTGCTGCGCCGAGTAATCGGCAGCTCTCTGAGGATCATAGCCGAAGCGCTCCTGAACGTCTTTAGGAAGTTCGGTGAAATAAACTTTGGAGATGCCAGCCTTATTGGTTAGCACGATGCCGTCCGGTTCGACCCGGCTTACTGTGGCGTCCTTATATTCCTTTCCGCTAACTGTTTTAAAATCGTCAGCTAGCGCGACTGAGATGAATGACAGGATCAGAAAGCTGAGAAGTTTTATCTGCATCCGTTGCTTCGATCACCGGCATTCTGCTGTTAAATATGGTTTTCCAGCAAGGAAAATTGCCCAGATTCATGCGCACACCCTGATCCAGCAGCTGTAGTGGCAGGCGTGCCGCCTGTAAAACCCACCACGATTGCAGCCGGCACGGCTGCCTCTACAGTTATTGCCTTCCAAGCCGCTTCGACTCTGGACAAACCATTTTTTGTACGGACCGTGCGAAACCAAATGCGCAGCCATGCAGTTTTTGTCGTGATCGCTGCAGCGATTGCATCGAGCTTCGCGCTAATTGGCTGTCGCCGGGGAGTGGCCGTCCAGCACGTCGATCCGAATGGTCCGGCCGAGGTGGTGATTCCTGAACATGGCGCATACACCGGCGCGTTCATGGATTTTGGCGACGCGGAGGACGACGTCACTCTGGAGACAATCGAGGATTTTGAGCAGATGGTCGGCAAGCATCAGGCCATCATTGCGTCGTCCAGTTACTGGGGAGAACAAAATTTTCCCGTGGACAATCTCAATGTCATCTGGCGGCACGGTTCGCTGCCGCTTGTGTTTTGGTCGCCGTGGGACAGGCCTTATGAAGAAGACCACGGGCCGGACAAGTTCAGTTTGACTGAGATTATTTCTGGCAGGTGGGACGCGTACATCGACAAGTGGGGCGACGCCGCACGGAATTTTGGTCATCCAATGATTGTCGTGTTCGGCGTCGAAATGAATGGCACCTGGTTCCCGTGGTCAGGAGCCTACTATGGCGGCGGCGAATGGGACAAAGACCAGAACAACTGGAAAGGCCCCGAAACATTTCGCAAAGCATTTCGCCATGTCGTGGATCGCGTCCGGGCGCGCGGCGCTTCAAATATCAAGTGGATGTTTCATACGAACAATTATCCCTATCCGTACGAAACCTGGAATTGCGCGGCTGCTTACTATCCCGGGTCGGATTATGTTGATTGGCTCGGCCTGAGCGTCTATGGACAGCAGTATAAGGACGAGCCAAACCCGGATATTCCTTCATTGGTGAGCTGGCCATACGAGGAAATATCCAGACTCGATCCGCATAAGCCAATCATGATTGCCGAATGGGCGACCGGCGAGTTCCCGCACTCGGCGGAAGGCGGCGGGGTTGGCAAAGCCAAATGGATTACGCAGGGACTTACGCTGTTTCGCACGCGTTATCCGCGAATCAAGGCGGCGGTTTACTGGCATGAGCGCTGGCAGAACGCCGATGGATCTTACAGCAATTTGCGCGTGAACTCTTCGGTGGAATCGCTCCGAGCGTACCGCGACGGCGTCGCGAATCCTGATTGGCTGGGGGATTTGATCCTGCGAGCGATTCCGAAAAGGTGATTTGTCATGTCGAGCGAAGTCTTGCCCTGAGCGAACTCGAAGGGGTCGAGCCTCCTCTCATCATCTAACGAGAGGAGAGAGATTGGCCCGATGGAGGGGTGAGCTCCGCGAGCCTCTTCCCAAGCGGACGATCGGAGGACACTCGTTAGGCGTCGCGGAGCTCCGCCCTCCATCATCGCCTTCCCTAATTCTCCTTCGCTTCCCGCCAAAACTTTTTCCCGTTGACTGCACTGGCCGCGAAGATTACCGCATCGTCGGCGAACACCGAGATGGACGCTTCGCGAAATCCTTTTTCGGCGGCTAGTTTGGCGTAAGCGTTTTCTGCAGCGATGAGTGAACCGACGACTTTTTCAAGATCGACGTCTTCGGCGTGTGCTCCTGCGACGGCTAGCAATGCGATGAACGAGAAAAATTTCGATCGCATAGACAAATTCATTGGTTGGCGGCGTCTTGGAAATAGAGACCGTGAAAAGGTCATGGACAACATCGCAAGCCATGAGAATTGGAAGAGTTGCTTTTCTGAAATCGGTCCCGGTTTGCTGCTTTTTGCCCGCCAATGGACACGATCGGCAGCTGACGCCGAAGACATTGTCCAGGAGGCTTTCGTCAAGTTTTGGCGGCGAAACCACAGGATCGATAACCGCGCGCTGCTTTACGCAACTGTGCGTTCGATCGCTCTCGACTTTATTCGTCGCGACAAACGCCGCGCCCGACGCGAAGCCACTGTTTTTGCCGACACCGATTCAGCCGTCGAGCCGCAGTTTGAATGGGAAGATGAGGCGCGGTCGGGACTGGCTGGGGCAGTCAGCTGCTTGCCACACGACCAACGCGAGGTGCTCGTCTTGAAAATCTGGAACGAACTGACCTTTAGCGAGATCGCCGGTGCACTTGGCATTTCTCAAAATACTGCGGCGTCGCGATATCGATACGCTCTGGCTAACCTGAAGAAAAGCTTACAACCCCAATGAACGATTTCCCGGAGCTTGAGAATGAGTTGAGAGCGTTACGGCCAACCCGGCCTTCTCCCGTACTTTTTGAGCGCATCGAGGAAGCGATGGCCGAAGATGGCAAGGCGTCGATCGCGTCAGTTGCCAGATGGAGTTGTCGGCGTTTCACAGAATGGAGCCGCGGCAACGCGAGCGATGTAGAGGGGCAGCTGGGTAGAGCGAAAGAGGACCGAACTCAAACGCCTTTTAGGTTTGGTATCGGCCTCGTAGCCGCAGCTGCGGCGGTCGTTCTGTTACTCGCGCGAATCAACACCGATCAAACCCGAAACGGAGACAAGGAAATCGCACAAGTTGCACCTGCGTCCGAAACAAAACCGGTCCTGCCTGCCTTCTCGGGTGGGAGCAGTGTCGATGGATCGATCTCCTCCAACAAATTCGTTCCCGCTGGCGCGACCCAGGTCGTCTATAACACTCGCAACGAGGGGTTGCAGTTTGCTGACGGCTCGAGGCAACCGTTGAGGCGTCTTCGTTATCAAACGCAACAGACGTGGCAATGGCGTAACCCCTCCACTGGCGCATCGCTTCGCGTCTCTTACCCCAGCGAGGAAGTCGTCCTCATTCCGGTTTCCGGCCAATGATTAACCAAACAAAAACCATGAAAATAAAACTCATTGCTATCATCGCATGTCTCGCCTTCCTGCCGATTGCGGGATTTGCGCAGACACCGCCCGCGCCGCCACAACCCCCAGCGCCTGGTCAACCGCATTCCCCACCGCCGGGTGGCCGTGAAAAAGCGCCCAAAGTTCCGTCGATATTTCTCGGCGTAGAAACATCACAGGTGCCAACTGTGGTAAGCGAACAGCTCGGCCTGTCCAAGGGACTCGGGTTAGTCGTCGAGTACGTTGTGCCTGATAGCCCTGCCGCGGCGGCGGGCATTCAACAGAATGATATTCTCAAAATGCTGAACGACCAGATTCTGATCGAACCGAGTCAATTGCGAAAGCTCCTGCAGACGTTTTCTGACGGCGCGGACGTGACGCTCACGATCTTGCGCAAGGGCCAGGAGCAGAAGGTCACCATCAAGCTCACAAAAAAGGAAAGACCGCAGCGTCATTCCTGGACG
>DATIOX010000230.1:0-12914 GCA_035472675.1 Candidatus Dormiibacterota bacterium | reverse complement strand
TGAAGTCGCTGCCTTGCGACTCGGAATCGAACTCGGCATAACGTTAATCGATACCGCCGAAATGTACGGCGAAGGTGGCGCGGAAAAAGTTGTGGCTGACGCAATCGAGGGTCAACGCAATCGTGTGTTCGTTGTTACCAAGGTGTATCCGCATAACGCTTCACGCACAGAATTACCAAAAGCGTGTGAGCGCAGTCTCAAACGCCTCCGAATCGACGCGATCGATCTTTACCTTTTGCATTGGCGAGAAAGAAATACACGGCTCGTTGAAACAGTGGAGACGTTCGAAAGTCTTCGGGCCGCTGGAAAGATCAAACATTGGGGTGTCTCGAATTTCGATGTCGACGATATGAATGAGCTTTGGTTGGTCGAAAACGGCAAGAACTGCGCCGCCAATCAGGTTCTCTACAATCTGGAAAATCGGGAGATTGAATCCGGTCTCCTGAAATGGCAGGAAAACAATGAGCTTCCAATAATGGCTTACTCTCCGGTCGGTCACGGCCGGGGTTTGCTCGAGAACGCGACGCTCAAGGAAATCGCTGAGCGCCATAACGCGACCACTTCCCAAATCACGCTCGCGTGGGTGCTGCGCCAACCGCGAGTCATTGCTATTCCCAAAGCAAGCAAGGAAAAGCATGTCCGTGACAACGCAGGATCAATCGAGATCAAACTGACCAACGAAGATCTCGCCGATCTGGATCGGGAATTTCCACCGCCCAAGTTCAAGAAATCATTGCCGATGCTGTGACTGGCGTTCGCACGCGGGGAAGCAACGGCTCGGAATAAGTCTTGACATAAAAGTCAGCTACAGCGTAAAACCGGGGCGCTCATTCTCGAAGGAGCGCACCAATGAACACTCTCTTTAAAAGTACACTCTTGATCGCATACACCGCCACGATAAATCTTGTGTCCAGCATCGGCACTCCTGCGAATGCAGATGTCGTAACCGACTGGAACAACGCTGCGCTGGACGCCATCCGTACCGGCAACACGCCGCCACCGATCGCCTCCCGCGCTCTGGCTATTCTTCACACATCAATCTATGACGCGGTTAATGGCATTGACCGCAGACACGAAGCTTATCTGGTGCCAAGCGCAGTGCCGGCCAGCGCATCGCGTGAAGCAGCTGCCAGCGCCGCCGCGCATGGGGCGCTCGTTAATTTGTTCCCGGCTACCACATCGAGCTTCGATGCGCTTCACACGGCGATTCTCGCTACAATCCCGAACGGACCACACAAGACTGCCGGTATCGTGTGGGGCGAATTCGTGGCGAACCAGATTCTCGCCGCGCGCGCTAATGATGGTTCCAGCGCTGTTGTCCCGCCGCCTGGCGGCAGCGGTCCCGGCGTGTGGATACCGACACCCCCGGCCTTTCTTCCTTATTTGCTGCCGCAATGGGGATTCGTCGCACCGTTTGGAATGAATAGCAGTTCGCAGTTCCGTCCGCCGGGCCCGCCTTCTTTAGATAGCCAGCAGTACGCGGAGGATTATAACGAGGTTAAGGAACTTGGCGCGGCTGTCGGCTCTACTCGCACAGAAGACCAAACTGAGATCGCATTGTTCTGGGCTGATGGCGCTGGCACTGAAACGCCTCCCGGTCACTGGAACAGCATTGCGCAGATTATCGGCGCCGCGCAAGGCACCACGCTGGAAGAAAACGCGAGGTTGTTTGCCCTCTTGAACATTGCGATGGCAGACGCTGCGATTTGTTCCTGGGACGCCAAGTACACGTACCATTTCTGGCGACCAGTTACCGCGATTGCCTTTGCCGAGCCGCAGCTGAACTGGATGTCATTCATTGTGACGCCACCCTTCCCTGATTACACTTCGGGGCACAGCACGTTTAGCGCTGCGGCCGCGACTGTGCTGCCATTGTTTTTTGGTACGGAGGATCTGCCTTTCACCACCGGCTCAGATTTTCTTCCCGGAGTGTTCCGCAGCTTTTCGACGTGCGAGGATGCAGCTGAGGAAGCGGCATTGAGCAGGATATATGGCGGCATTCACTTCCGAACAGCAAGCGAAGACGGATTGCAGGCGGGCACTAGCATCGGCGAATGGACCTTTGTCCATTACTTACAGCCAAAGCACAATCGGTCGCGGCACTGACCAATCCGGCACTTGTCTTTGGATTCCAACGGCGCGAGCAACTGCCGTTAGCTTAGAAAAATATTGACCCTTCATCGAAATCCCAATTCGATGGAACGCATGAAAATAAAAACGCTTGGATTAGCTCTGCTGTATTGCTTTTTGGGAGCTGCAACGTGTTTGGCTGCCGATCCCCAGATGGGCACTTGGAAGCTTAACGAAGCCAAGTCAAAGATAATGCCCGGCACTTTGAAAAACACCCGGGTTGTTTGCTCGAGCATGCTTGGTCAGGTGAAAGTGACATCGGACGGCACCGAGAATGGCAAACCCATGCACGTCGACTGGTCGGGCAAGTTCGATGGGATGGACTATCCCGTTACCGGCAATCCAAACTCGGAGACTCGCTCCTACACGAAGGTGAACGAGCGGACATTGACAACCACGAATAAGAAAAATGGTGAGGTGACGGTAACAGGTCAGATTGTTATCTCGTCCGATGGCAAAACCCGCACCGTCACTGTGACCGGGACTACTCCGAAAGGTAAAAAATTCAGGAATATTGCAGTTTACGACAAGCAGTAGGCCTCGACCTATCCGCCAGTGACAACGAACTTTGTAGCGGCACGATTGCTGCACTCCTTTGTTTTGAATCCACGTGCCCTTTGCAGTGCATCGAACAGGTGAAATGCCACACCCATCAGATAGCTCACGGCGTTCCGCTTATAATCGCGTTCTTATCGGCAGCCTGATCCTTTATGTCTGCGCCTTTGCCGTCCTTTTACGAAACAAAAGCTTCGATGCCACCGACGCAATCATCGTGCTCATCGTCTTCGGAATTGCATTCCCGTTCATCGCATGGATCGCAACCCGGCGCGCTATTCCGCTCTCGATTTCCGTAAAGCCGAGCAAATCCCAATTAATTGTCCTGATTGCATATATTGTCGCCTTATCGTTGTATCTGATCAGCGGTCCGCAATGGGTTGACCAGCATCTTCCCTCCTCTTGGATCGATTCCGTACGAATCAGGTTCTTTATCACGCTCGCAAAGAAGCTTCTCGTTTTCGTTGCCATTCCCTTCGCGATCTTTCGATTCGGCTTCGGTTATCGAATTCGTGATTTCGGAATTCAGAGCGAGGGTTTGCGTGCGCTCTGCGGTAGTCATCTGCCGGTTGTGGTTGTTGTGGGCGGAGCTTTTCTCGCTTTCCAATACTTTTTCAGCGGCGGTGGCGCTACGTTTCGGCAGGGACACTTTACCGTCTATCAACTGCTCCTCGGTTTGCCGCTTTGCTTCATCTGGCTTTTCTTCGAGGCCGGACTAGTCGAAGAATTTTTCTTTCGCGCCCTCGTCCAATCGCAGCTGGCCTCCACGTTCAAATCCGAAGCGAGCGGGATCGCGCTAATGTCGCTGATTTTTGGCCTGGCACACGCACCCGGCTTTATCTTTCGCCATGCCGGCGAAGTTGAAGGACTCGGCTCAAACCCGAGCGCGATCGACGCTGTTGCCTACTCGATCGTCGTCCTGGCAATAAGTGGACTCACTTTTGGTGTCATCTGGGCCCGGACAAAAAATCTCTTCGCCGTCATGCTTGTCCATGCTGCCGGCGATCTTCTTCCAAATTTTGCCGGCTTTGCCCAGACGTGGCTTTAGACACCGCACGGCTCCGACCGCCTCAAGCGTTGATGAAGGAATCTATTCCTTTTCAACGGAGACTTCGGTCGCCTTGATTATCGCAAAAACATTATCGCCTTGTTTTAGGTTCATTCGCTGAACCGAAGCAGTCGTGATAATGGACGCTATGCTTCCGGCCGCAGTTCGGATGACAACTTCTGATACAACGTTGTCAGAAACAATTTTCTCAATCGTGCCTGCCAACCGATTCCGGACGCTCGTGCTCATGCCAGATTCGTTTCTAAAGTTAATTAATAGCGATAGTGATAATGGTGGCGATGGGTGTGGCGATAGGTGCGACGCCCGTTATACCAGGAGTATGCGGTGCCTCTGTAACGGTACGAATTCGACTGAGAATAATTGTAATACGGTCGCATGTAGTACCCGTATGGGTAATAATTGTAGGCTGTTGGATAGGCGTAAAAACCACCCGGAAATCCAAAACTGACTCCTCCAGCAACAGAGCTTTGAGCGTCAGCCCGCTGTGCTGTAACGAAAGCCAATCCACTTACCGCCAATCCAATCAAGAGAAGCTTTTTCATAAAATCTCCCTTTCTTATTTTCTGGTTTGCGGGCCGAAGCCTCAGCCGGGATTTCCTCCGGCGTTGAGGCTTTGCCTCTATCACAACATCGGATGCGAGCGGTCGTCCGGTTCCCCGCGTACGTTTCATTCTCCCACGGCGCCGGCTAGCGCTTGGTCGCCGCTACCCGCGTACAAAAAAAAGAGCTGGCTCGAAACCGTGTCCGAGCCAGCTCAGCTAACTTCGGCGCTACCTCAAATTAGTAGCGATTGTAGTGATGGTGATAGCGATGGTGCCGGTAAACGCGATGCCCGTTGGACCAATAGTACGAAGGGCCTGCATTATAACCGTAGTATCGATAAGGTCTGTAGTATCCGTACGGGTAATAGCCGTATCCATACGGATAGTAGCGATATCCATAGCTCGGATAACCGAACCCGATTCCTACTGAAACCTGTGCGTCGGAACGCTGCACGGGTACAAAAGCCAATCCGCCTGCCATCAAGGCAATTAAGAGCAGTCTTTTCATTACAGTTTACTCCCTTTCTTGTTTGTTGTTTTGCGAGGGATCGAAGTTCCCTACGAAGAATCCCCGACGCTTAATGAATTTGCGTCACCCTCTATTATGTGAATCGGATGCCGACGGCTTCGTGGCTCCCTCAACAGGTCAAAAACGCCGGCGATTTCTAATGGACTAGAGATCAGAGATTAGCGGTCGAAGACCGATTCCAGTGGAAGACCTGGATCGAGATGATTCGAAGCGAGCCAGTCGCGATTGAAGAGCGTTGATTGATATTTGTGGCCCGAGTCGCAAAGAACGGTGACGATGGTTTGACCCGGGCCAGCTTCTTTGGCGAAGCGCACAGCTCCGGCAATGTTAATGCCGCTTGATAAACCGAGAAAGAGGCCCTCTTCACGCAGAAGCTGGTAAACGATCGTTAGGCCAGTCTGATCCGTAATGCGATAAGCTTGATCGACCTTGATGCCTTCGATGTTCTTTGTAACACGGCCTTGCCCGATCCCTTCCGCGATAGAATCACCGTCGTTCGTCTCCAGATTGCCATTCGTAAACCAGGACCACATCGCCGCGCCGTACGGATCGGCGCAGACCAGCTCAATCTTCTGATTTTGCTCCTTGAGGTAAACGCTCACACCCGCAAGAGTGCCGCCGGTACCGACGGCTGCGACAAACGCGGTCACCTTGCCCTCGGTTTGTTTCCAGATTTCAGGACCTGTGCTGCGATAATGCGCGTCGCGATTAGCCGTGTTATCGAATTGGTTCGCCCAGAACCAACCGCGCTCCTCTGCAAGGCGGCGCGCGATATGATTGTAATTTTCCGGGTCCTTGTATGGTTTTTCCGGCACCGCTTTGACCTCTGCGCCGAGCGTACGGAGCAAATGCATTTTCTCCGGCGACTGATTATTTGGAATCACAATAACTGTGCGATACCCTTTGGCGCGCCCGATCACGGCAAGACCGATCCCGGTGTTGCCCGCGGTTCCCTCAACGATCGTTGCGCCCGGTTTAAGCCGACCTTGTTGTTCCGCGGCAGTGATGATTCCGTAGGCGGCCCGATCTTTCACCGATCCGGCCGGATTCATGAATTCCGCTTTGCCCAGAATCTCGCAACCCGTCAGTTCGGACAGGCGTCGCAGTCGAATCAACGGCGTATTCCCAACGTATCCATCGATGCCTGCGTATGTCTCACTCATGTGATCTCAATCCCCTTCTCGCGCCGGGCGCGAGCGGTCAAATACCTAATGCGGATAAGACTGCGGAATATTTGGTCACAAACGCGGTGAGTTCCGGATGCGACGTTTCAAAATTTTCCACGGACCGCTTCAGTTCGTGCAAAAGTCTGTTGGTGTGTTCCGGTTTTTTCTCGGGGCGAATCGTCTCCTTGGCCGAAGCCTCGACCAGGCGGGCAATGCTCTGGGCATGTTCGTGATGAGTTTCCGAAACCTTGGCGATGGCTGGCTTGAGCTTCGACAGCAAGTCCAGCAACTCTGCTTTCCTATCAGCCGGAATATTACCGGCAGACTCAATAGCTGCTTTGGTCTTCTCGATGTGTTCGTCAGTCATCTGTGCCCTCCGTCTTACCCTTTATGATCTCGCTCACGTTGGAATGGGACGCGCGTAGAAACAACCTGCGATTTCAGAAAACTTCTTTCCCGCGTCCTCCCCGAAAAGATTTCTGCTTCGACTCTTCAACCGTTTAACGCAGCGCGTCTGTGTCGGACGCCGAGTTGCTTCTACGCAGTCTTTTTCGATTTTATTCTCAGCGCGAGTCGACTGGCCAGGGCATTGAGGATTTCCGGGTTCCCGAGCGCCCAAGCATTATCAATCGTCATTCTCTTGAAGCGCCACTTGTCGCGATCCCGCATTAAGTTGCAATCGTAGCGATTCATCAATAATGCATATTCCGATCCACGGTGCGAACCCTCACGCGGCATGAAATGCTGCGACAAAACGTAGGCATACAACGTAGCTGTATCACCGACAATCTCGATTTGGAGATTGCTCACACTGTGACTGGTATCGAGCGGACCGATCAATGGGAGAACCGCGTTCAGAATAACGTCGCGACCAATCAGTAGTGGAAAATCGATCTCGAGTTTTCTTCCCGCCGGTCTGAAATCGAAACGGCAATCCTCCGTCAATGCCGACGTCAGCGAATCGGCATCGCCATGGTCGAGACCAAAAGCGTAGCGATGCAGGGCGTCGGCAATTTCAAATCGATCGTTAGCTAATTGGGCGAGGTCCGTCTCCATTACCAGGACGTTCGCTGATCCATTCCGATACTCTGGTGTGTTGTCAAGATCGCGCTAGCGCCTCGATCCGCTTCCACTCCTCCGCGCTGAGCTGAAGTTTCTCTGCGGCCATGTTCTCCTCTAGATGCGGGAGCGACGATGTCCCCGGGATCGGCAACATAACGGGCGATCTTTGCAGCAACCACGCGAGCGCGAGTTGCACCACGCTGACGTTGTGACGTTTCGCTTCGGCTTCCAACGCATTGCCGGTCTTGCGCAACGAAGCGTTCCTACTGCCGCCAATCGGCGCCCACGGAATGAATCCCATCTTTTCTTTCTCGCAGTAGTTGAGCGCGCCCTCCGAGTCGCGGTCGGTGATGTTGTATTGGTTCTGGATGCTGACAATCGACACGACCTTTTTCGCCTGTTCGATTTCTGCCACCGTCACTTCCGATAACCCAACGTGCCGGATTTTGCCGGCATCCTGTGCCGCTTTCAGCGCGCCCAATGATTCTTCGACCGGCACCTTGGAATCGATGCGATGCAATTGATAAAGATCGATGCGCTCGAGTTTCAATCGCTTGAGACTTTTATCGACGCATTGCGCCAGATACTCCGGCCGTCCGTCGGGCACCCATTGTCCCGGACCGGGCCGAGTGTTACCGCCTTTGGTCGCGATCACCAATCCTTTCGGATAAGGATACAACCCTTCGGCAATGAGGAGCTCGTTCGTTTCCGGACCGTAAGCATCCGCGGTATCGATGAAATTGACGCCCAGTTCCACCGCGCGGCGCAAAACTTTCTTGGCGTTCTCGCGATCGGGTGGCGAACCCCAGATCCCCTCGCCCGTCAATCGCATCGCGCCAAAACCGAGTCGATTGATCATTAGATCGCCGCCTAATTGAAACGTCGAATCTCGCGCCTCCGGAACCGCCCCCAGAAGTTTCGATAATTCTCCGGTTAAAACGCCAGCAGCACCTGCAGAAATCACTCCCAAAAACGTTCTTCGTTCCATTACAGTTAAACTATGTCGCCGTGACCAACGCTCAACACTCAACCATCAACTATCAACTGGCTTTGAATGGGATCCACTCAGAAACGATCCGCGATTTCAGAAAATCCTGACTGGGGCCGAGCCGAAGACGACCTGCAAATAGTTGCTTAGAGCTGAGTCGTTAGACCGGCATTCGCGTATATGGAATCAAGATGAGGTGTAAACTTGAAGACTCGAGCGATTCAGTTGGCGACGATTGTTCGCGATGCAAGATCCACCGTTACCATATCGATACGTGATTGTGGAATACTCATCTTAGCGACTTGATGGAAGTCAATACGAAGGAGCGTCTTGTCCACCGTAATTCGCAGATATCCGTAGTTTATATCGTCGTAGTGTTTTAGAACCAAACTTTTGGCTTCAACCGCGGGCTTCGATTCCAAATAGTCCACGTTAACGCCGAAATACGGTTCCCGCGCCAGCTGCCCTCGCCTGCTCTTGACCAACTTGTTGACGTTGTGTCCACCATCTCCGCAAATGATGAAAGGAACGGTAATATCCTTGTCCTTGAAGCGTATCGTACGCGTGAAGCGTTGATAGTTGTGAGCGTGACCGGAAAGAACTGCGTGAGGATAAACACCCTCTGCCTTACAGATGGCGTCGATCTGGCGAAGCATGTTTGGACTGCCGCTGTGGTTACCACCAGCTCCGCCACTTTTGGGAGGAGGCGCGTAACTAAACGGTGGATGGTGCATGGCCAGAAGGACAGCGCCCGAGTAATTTTCGCTCTTAATGCGGGCAAGCTGCGCCCTAAGGTAATCCAGCTGAGAGTTGGGAACGTTTGCCCATTTACCTTTTTCGCTGGAAATCACTCCAGGGTCTTCGAGAGCGTTGCTGAACAGGCCGATGATCCGAACGAAAGGCGCGTCCAGCGTAAAGTAGACCCCGGGTTGGGTCATTGCAGTTCGATGAAGAGAACCTGCCTCAGGAGTAATCGATAGTTCCGGCGCGCAGAAGTTTCTCGCGAAAATTTTCAAAGGCACATCTTCTTCGGGCGTCCCTGGAATGATGAATGAATCGTGGTTTCCGGGAATGGCGAAAATCGGGCCCGGATAGTTCCGAAACGGATCGTAAAACTGATCGTAGTAATACTTCGACTCTCCGAAGTTATAAACGATGTCTCCCAAGTGATAGAAGAAGGCAGGTCGATTCGCGGTGTTGGACGTCCGGCAGTCGCTGGTCACCTGATCAGCCACGCTAATCTCGTTCCCGTACTTCCCTTCGTTCGAAGCACCAGTGTCGCCAGCGGCATGGAAGATAATCTTTCGCGCGGTCTTAATTCTATTGACAACCTCGGGAGCGTGCGGCCCAAACGCTGATTCCAGTTGAAAGAGTTCGTCCGGCGCAACACGCGACGGATCGAATCCCACAACTTGCGTCTTTAACAGCTTTTCAATTTCCTTGTATTGGCGCGTGTCCGAGGGGTGCGCCGTCTTGAAGCGCGTCGGATCAGGGGTGACATTTCCCTCGTTGAAAATCGGCTGAGGCAGGCCCGATGTTGCGTCTCTTGGCATGGCGTTGTGGGAGGTTTGGAGTGGGACGTCTGCTGGTCAACCTTGATTGCCAAAAACGTTGTCTGACGTCAAGAAAAAAGCTTTGAAAATAGCGTTTAACAAATATCGCAAGGTCCGCAGCTTAAGCCGAAAATAAGCCATCTAACTGTTCGTTGATCACGTTCCGAATTTGATCTTCGGAAACAAACGCGGTAACCAGTCCTGGCAAGTCAGAGTCCAGAACAACGGAGTCGTCGTTTACGCGGATGACGCCGGAAATCGTGGTGCCAAAGAAACCTTTCTTAGCCTTGAAAGAGAACCGCATGACGTCGTCGGACCAACTCTTGGAGGCTTCTTTAATCGCAACATCGCCCGGAAACTGGCGGCGCATTAAATCGTCAAGAAAGGTGTCGATCTTGTGGATTGCTTCTGCTTTGCCAACGTTATGTCTTCGCTCGATGTGCATTTGCTGAGTCACCTGGTTAGGTGTCATTCGCATCATGGTTTTTCGGTCGCGAAGGTGTGAGCTGATCCTCACTTCGAGCTGTCGATGATCTGCTGCGCGTTCTTGATCGCGGACTCGTCCGGCGATTTGTCTTTCTTCAGGATATCGATCGCCTTTTGCGCCGACGCAGTGGCTTCTTTCTTCTTGCCAAGCTTCGCCTGAATCTGCGCCTTCTTGTAGTGCATAAAATAGGCGTCTGGATTCTTCTCCAGCGCCTGGTCGATCCACTTCGCCGCCTGGTTCATGTCCTTGTTGTTGTCGTAGTAAAAGGCCGCGGCCTGATAGGCGGTGCGCGGGTCGAGCGGAGTCGTTGCGCCAGCGGCTGCATCGAGTTGCTTGCTTACCTGCTCGACATCGTCCGTGGTCAACTTCACCGGCACGCGCGTTTTATCCCAAAGAAAATTAAGCGTTGCGGAAGCGCCTTTCACATCACCCAGCGAGATAGTGAACGTCTCGATGGTGTTTGAATTCGGTTCGGGTTTTGCCGTGATACGCGCGGCATCGTTCTCCTGCTTATAATCGGCTGCGCTCTGCACCTTCGCGTCCTTCGAAACGATGATGGTCCACTCGTCCGGCGTCGGAATCGTGAAGAGTGCGTACTCACCGGCCGGGATCTCCTTGCCGCCAAGCGTTACCGCTTTGCTAAACTTAATTTTGGTGACCGCGTTGGCGCCGGTGCGCCATAGCTTACCGTAAGGCACCAGGCCACCGAAAATCTCGCGGTCGTTCTTGTTTGGGCGCGAATAATCCACCTCGACATCGGTCAACCCGACACGCTGTTTTACCACCGAGTGCTGGCTGGGAGCGGGGAATTCTATTTTTTCGGCCGCCCGCAGACTGCCGGGTAGGAGCGGTTGTGCCACGAAGAAAAGTGCGAACAAAAAGAGAAGCGAAGGAAGACGTAAGGATTGGATCATAATGGTGTTCAGGATGTGCTGATTTAAGCGGAGAAGATACCGGGGGGCGGCAGGAGTCAAATCGGCTTGACCCAGCCTTAGCCTCTATTTTTTCGATTGGTTTCTTTATATCTGTGCGCGCTCGTTGCAACGCAGGCCAACTCCAACCAGCTTTGCTCAATTTTTCGGCGATGAAGAGGGCGACAGAGGTGACACTCTATAGGTATGATCGAGCACCTTCACCCAGAGGGTATTGGCGGTCTGCTGGCCGTCGAGCGATACAGTCAGATTGGTCCACAGGATGAGCGTCAGCTTGTTGGTTGGGTCGTAGCTGATTTTCGAGTTGAAGCCGGGCATCTCGCCGCCGTGAAAATAAATCGTGTTCGGTCCCCAGCTAAGTTGGGCGATGCCGTACCCGTACTTTTGACCCTTGGGCTTGCTCGGGTCCTCGGGTTGCAAGCTGTCGAACCAGCGCCGCTGATAGTCAGCGTTGAACACCTTGCCGCCCACCAGTGCCTTGATCCAAGTGGCGAGATCATCGGCGGCAGAAATGACACCTCCCGCGGCCGCGGCGTTGGAATTGTTCACGTCTGTATAGTCCTTCGGCAGGAGGGTGCCAGCTCGTGCCGCAGCCTGAACCTCGGGCGAGTAAGGCGGTTCGCCCACCAATGCGACCGAGGAGCTGCCGTACAGGTACCCGTGCGAGTACGGTTTCGGGATTGTGTTCACGGTGCTCGGGGGGAGCTCGGTATGCTGCATATTTTGTGGACCGAACAACCGGTCGTGCATTACTTGCGCGAGCGGCCTGCCATCGACTTTTTCAGCGACGAGACCGAGAAGCGCATAGTTGGTGTTGTTGTACTCGTACTCTTTACCCGGAGGGAAATTGGGTTGGTGCGCGAATGCAATTGCCAGTAACTCGGCGGGGGTCCAAACCTTGGCTGGGTCTGTGTCTATGGTCTTCGAGATTATGGGGTCGTTGGTGTAATTGTAGAGGCCGCTGCGCATATTCAGCAGTTCGGTGATGGTGATGTTGTCGCCGTTGGGCACATCCGGGACGTACTTCGAGACTGGATCGCCGAGACTGAGCTTGCCTTCCTGCGCGAGCAGCACGATCACCGCGGCGGTCATCGTCTTGGTATTCGAGGCGATCCGGAAGTGGATGTCGGCGCGCGGTGGGCTGTTAGTGCCTAGTAACGTAGTGCCGTAGCTGACCGTGAACTCGCCTTGGGGTGTGCGCAGAAGAACCACGGCGCCGGGGATCAGGAGTTCCCTGGCGGTCGTGTCCACCATGGTCTGAAGCGCAGCCTGGTCGATTGGCTTGAGTGCCGACGGTCGTTGTCTTGTGCACGACAACGAGAGTCCTGTCACGCACCCCAGTGCAGCGCCCGTCATAAGAGCGACGGCAGAGACTTTGAGTTTGGTTTTCATATTAGGCGCAATATTCCGCAATTCTCATTACACGCCCGAGGCCTCGCAGCCCAAATTGTTAAGCCATATCTCACTTTTCGATACCCAGTTTTTGCGACACGACATAGCGCAGGAAAAGGAAAGCGCTGTCAAAAGTTTAGATCTGGCCCCAATTTCGCTCTTTCAATCATACGCGAAAGATTTCTAATCACGCGATTACGGCAACAGTTCCGCCGGTTTACAGATGTGATACAAAAGTTTCCGCGTCGGCTTCGGGCGACACGCGCTCAAGGTTCGACATCTCGTGGGTTTACAGGCACAGTTTCCCGGCAAATGTCGCGCACGGATGAATTCGGGAAATTTCTTCGCCGAGCTTAAACGGCGGAACATTTACAAAGTCGCGGTTGCCTACGCGGTCGTCGGCTGGCTGTTAGTTCAAGTCGCGACGCAGGTTTTTCCATTTTTCGAAATTCCGAACTGGGCGGTTCGATTGGTGGTTCTCGTCATCATTGTCGGATTTCCGGTCGCGC